>JAPKMU010000300.1 GCA_026645745.1 Anaerolineae bacterium
CGGTATGGGAGCGGATCACGCAGCCCGCGCCGATCACCAGCGGCAGTTCACCGGGGGATGCGCCGCGCGGCGGTTTGCCCAACACGACAAACGGATCGATCTCCGCGTCGTCGGGCAGGTTGATATTTGGATACAGGTGAACAAAAGGTCGGTCAGTCATAGGGTACGCCGGATGTGTTTGCACAATAGGCGTATTTTATCACAGGGGAGCGAGGAATTGCGGTACAGCGCAAGCAGGGCGAAGATCATGAGGAGATTGTTCTTTGTTTCGCTTCCCATTCGCGTGCGAGAATGCCGTACAGGAGCATATCATAGCGTTCGCCTTCGCGGTGGAGTGCCTCACGCTGCACGCCTTCGCGCACAAAGCCGAGCGATTCGTACAGGTGGATCGCGGACGTGTTATAGCTGAACACGGTCAGTTGAAGGCGGTGTAAATTCAGTTCATGAAAAGCGAATTTGAGCACCAACATCATCGCTTCGCGTCCGTAGCCGCGCCCCCGGTTGACAGGCTCACCAATGGCGATGGACATCCACCCCGTGCGGTGATTCCACATGATCCCGTCAATATCGATATAGCCGATAAATTCATCCGAGTAGAGCGGACGGATCGCAAACGGAAACGAGGTGCTGCGATTTTCTTCCGTCTCGTTGAAGTATTGGCTGACGCGGCGCTCACTGCGTGGGTACGCCGGAGCATAATCATACAGGCGTGAAAAATCGCTGTTTTCGTACCAGCGCGCGAAGACTCGCGCATCTTCAGGGCGCAGTCCGGTTAAGCGGATCAGCGAACCGGTGAACATCGGCGTGAGCAGCGTGTCTTGCATGGTAAAGCGTCCTCAGCGGTCTTTGAAGCAGGTTTCAGCGGGGGGCTGCACGTTCACAGCATGGATGATTCGGTAGACACCGCCGTTCGCGCTGTTCATCAGAATCACCGCCGCGACATAATTGGATTCCGCTTCGCTAGTCCAGTAGGCGGTTACGAGGTAGGCAGGCGCGCGGACACCCGTTGGCATATCGGCTTCGATCAACATGCGATGGCGGAACTGAACGCTGCTGATGTCCACGCCGGGATAAAACTCGCTGACGAGAACCCGCGCGGCTGTTAACGCTTCGTCCTGTGTGATGTGTCCTTGTGGCGCATTCGAGAGCGGACTTGCATTTACCCAGTCCAACACGGCTGCCGTCTCGCATGAACCGGGCAGGGTCGCATCATCGATCCATGAGAGATAATCCGGCGGGCGCGTGAGGAAAAACACCGCTGCGCCGATGATCAGGATCACGGCGAGGGGAATCAGGAGAAGAAAGGGGCGTTTTCGCATGGGGGAGTGACTTTCTAGCTTAACCAATCTTCTCTCAACGTGTCCGCTGACCTCATCCCCCGTCTCCCTCTCCGCTGGCAGTTCACGGGACAACACTTCTCGCTTGCTGTACTGCTCCTCACCCCCAGCCCCTCTCCAACCTTCGGTTAGAGAGGGGAGAAAACATGCGCTCTGCTCCCCCTCTCCCCGCTTGCGTGGGAGAGGGGTCAGGGGGTGAGGGGTTCTTTACCCCGCTGCGCCGGGAAATGCCCACGCCATGCCTTCAGGCAGCACCGCGCGGAACGCAACCAAGCCGTGACCCGTTCCGGTCATGGCGAAACGATATTCAACATCGCGGCGGTGACTCAGCACTTCGCGGAGCGACTCGGCGGCGCGGACAAAACGCGCTTTGCCTTCGTAGCGCCCGACCGACTGGAACACGCGCTGCGGCAGTTGATCCGCGCGCTCGAATGTGGCGCGAATATCCGCCAGCATTTCCGAGTATGCGCCTCTACCGAGCGGCGGTGAGATCATCATCAAACGTGAAAACAGCGTCGGATGCTGGAGCGCGGCATTCGCCGCCGCTACCGCGCCGAGCGCGACCCCGCCCACACCGACACGCGCGGCGCTGATGCGGAAGTTCGTTTGCAGCATCGGCAGCATTTCGCCCGCGAGGAATGACGGATAGTTCATCGAGGTGTATTCGGTATCGCGGTCAGCCCCCACGCCGCTGTCGATCATCGCGATGATCGTCGGTTCCATGCGCTGGTGCTTGATCAGCGCGTCCGCGATGTAAGGCGCTTGCAGCGGACCAGACATCCACTGCCCATCTTGCAAAATCAGGAGCGGATAATCGCTTTCCGATTCGGCGTACCCCGGAGGGAGATACACGGTTACGCGGCGGTCACTAAAACCAAGTTCCTCACTGCTGATGGCTATTTCAGCCGTTGTGCCGCGTGTGACACGGCGCAGCCCCGCCCAATTCGGGAACGGGCGCGCACCGGGCATGCGTAACACGCTCACGGTTTGCGCGCTTGCTTCCATGCGCTGCGGGTTGAGCGGATCGGCACGCCAATAGCGCGTCACCCGCCCGACCAGATCGCGCTCAGTCGCAATCGGCGTCATCGGATCATTGATCACAAGTAAATAATCGAGCAGATCATCGGGCGCGAACTGGCGCGTTACATACCAGAAATTCGTCCCTGAAAGCTGTGTGAGCGGTTCAAACGGCGGATCGTGGGGGATCACGTCCATGTTGAGCGCGACTCGTTCGACTTCCGCGCCCGTGCCGATGTACGCAAATGTAGCGCGATTGTCATCGACCCAAGGGAAGAATGGATGCTCCCGCAGGAGTTCATTGACCAACTGCTGACGCGCCGCATCCGATGGGGCGCGTTCTGCTTCAGCCAAAAACGTATCGAATTGCTGCCAGCGCGGCATAGGCAAGCTCCTCCGGTTAAGACCAGTTCGCAACTGCTTGATGAGCATAACACAGGTGGGGGTTGTGTGCTAAATCAAAGTTCGGCGCGCCATCATTCAAAGCGGTAATCGACGGCGATGAAAAACTCCTCAAACAGCGTCGTCTGATTTGCATCCCAAACCTGAAAGCGAACCCGCTGCACGGATGCCGGATTATTGACGGTGAAGTTGGCGTTCCCCGTGCCTTCCCCTCGGTACAGCGGAGAGCCGGACGCGCCATAACCGGAGGTGAGCAAATCGCCAGTCACCGGACGCACGTAGATGCGCACGCCGGACGGAACGTCGATCCGGTACGCAAAACTGATCGTGACTTGTTCACCGAGCGCTAAGGAAGCGGCAGCGGCAGGGCTGAGTTGTACAGCGTTGATGTCCACCTGATCCGATGCCGCGCTGCCGGGGATCAACTCGAGTTCAAGCGCGGGCGCGGGCGTGGGGGGTGGTGGATCAACACTGGGAAAGGCGAAAATGAGGATAACGGCGGCGATCACCACCAGCCCAACCGTCAGCGCCAAGAGACGAAGCGGTCGCCATCGAAACGAGCGCTGGCGTTTACGCGGTATCTGGGTGAGCGCAGATCGCGCTAATTCGACGACGCCGAAGGGCACACGGCGGTCATTTGCGATCGCTTCGAGAAGCTTACGCGCCTCAACCGAGGTTGTCGCGCTCTGGCGTGAAATCTGCTGGAGCTGGTAGACGATTTGCAGCACATCGGTTTCAGGCAGCGTCGTGATCTTCTCGATCTGGGTGCGGATCGTTTCCAGCGGATCGGGCGGAAAGGGAAAATCCGGGTCACGCGGATACGGAACGGGCGGTGGAAATTCGTTGGCGGCGATCCGTTCGCTCAAGCGCACGAGCGCGCGGTTGAGGTCGAGTATCGCGTCGGCATCTTTGAAACTGCGCAGATCGACGTATTGGGTTGCGCGCAGTTTGCCGACCGGAAGTTCGGCATCCGCCAGCAGCACCGGCAAAATTGGCTTATTGAGTTCGGTCGCGTAGGCATATTCCGCGCGGCAGGCGGCGGAACTGGTCGAGTCAGGCGTGAGGGCGAAAATGTACACATCGCACGATTGGATCGAACGAACGATGCTGCGCCACCAATCCTCACCGCCAGAAATATCGCGGTCGAACCATGCTTCGTAGCCACCGCGATCCAAAAGCGCTTGAAGTGCCTCGATTTTGGGGCGTTGTGCGCGTGCGTAGCTGATGAATATCTTCATAGACTGATTCTCCGGCAATACCTTCTCAACCAGACAAATCAATGCACACTAGACTATAAAGTGTAGCGTGGCGGTGTGAAACTGACCAGCGCAATCGCGGGTAATGCAAGAGAACCTGCGTGAACGAATCTAGCCGTCAGACTGTCCAAGCGTTTATAATGCCCATCACATTCGATCATCATAAGCGAGTTTTCTATCAATGACAGAACCCGTCAACAAGCGTGATCCCTTTCATGAGCACGATCAAACCCTGAGCCTGACCGTAGTCATCCCGTGTTACAACGAATTAACCACAATTGAGCCGGTCTTGGATCGGGTTGAAGCGGTTGGTTTGGCAGATGAGATCATCATCGTCGATGATGGATCAACCGATGGAACGCGCGACGTTTTGAAGCGGATCGAAGCCGAACGCCCGCACATCAAGATCATCTACCACACGCATAATCAAGGCAAGGGCGCGGCGCTGGTAACCGGATTCGGTCACGCGACGAGTGACGTAATCCTGATCCAAGACGCCGACCTTGAGTACGATCCGCGCGAATATACGGTGCTGCTCAAGCCGATCCGCGAAGGGATCAGCCCGGTGGTGTACGGGTCGCGCTTCTTGGGTGGTCCGCGCAAGGCGATGAACTTCTGGAACATGGTCGCCAACAAAATCCTGACGCTGACGACGAACTTCTTGTATAACGCGATCCTCAGCGATATGGAGACGTGTTATAAGGTGTTCCGCCGCGATGTCGTCAAAGGCATGAAGATTCACGCACGCGGGTTTGATTTTGAGCCGGAATTCACCGCGAAAGTTCTCAAACAGGGCATCCGTATCTACGAAGTGCCGATCAGCTACAACGGGCGCGAGTGGACGGAAGGCAAAAAGATCAAGTGGACGGATGGTCCACATGCCATGTGGACGCTGATCAAGTATCGGTTTGTGGATTGATCCGAACCGGGGTGCTGTGCTAGACTTTTCCCGGTTTTTCAACCATCACACGCTTGGACTTGGCAGACGTGTTGTCGCGTAAATGCGATTGATCGTGCCGGGGTTGAAAAGCGTGATCGCCTAAACACATGAACACGGAGTTCGTCCCTATGTCCGCAAATGTTTCCATGAAGGCACTTCTGGAAACGGGCGTTCATTTCGGTCATCGCACGACCAAATGGAACCCGAAAATGAAGCCGTTTATCTTCACCGAACGCAACGGCATTCACATCATCGATCTTCAGCAAACGGTCGTCAACCTCAACGCCTACGCCGATATGCTGCGCGATTTGGCGCAAAAAGGTGGGACGGTGTTGTTCGTCGGCACGAAACGTCAAGCACAAGAAGCAGTCGCCGCGGAAGCAATGCGGTGCGGCATGCCTTACGTGAACATGCGCTGGCTCGGCGGCACGCTGACCAACTGGCGCACGATCCGCGACCGCATCGAAACGCTGAAGAAGCTCGAAAAGCGCCGCGAATCGGGTGAACTCGATGTGCTGCCTAAGAAAGAAATTTTGGTGATCGACCGCAAGATCGAAAAGCTGAACCTTCGCCTCGGCGGTCTGCGCAATATGCGCAAGCTCCCCGATGTGATGCTGGTGGTCGATACCCGCCGCGAATCAACAGCGGTTAAAGAAGCGAATACGCTCGGTATTCCGGTGATGGCGCTGGCGGATACCAACAGCGACCCGGATGATATTGATTACATTATCCCGGCGAACGACGACGCTGTGCGCGCAATTAAGCTGCTCGTCGGGGCGCTGGCGGATGCCATTCTTGAAGGTCATCAGATGCGCAAGGGTGACGCCGACGAACCGCACGCTGCGGCAGCGTCGGATGAAGAAATCGCTAAATTCGCTGAGGACGACGGCGGCGAAGCGAGCGATGAGAAATTCCTCGGCGCATCCACGCTTGCGAAAATTCGTGGCGCGAAACTGTTCGAAGACGAAACACCCGAATAACTCATTAGGGGGTGTCCAGTCTGGACACCTCTTTTCTCGTTCAGCAAACACCACACGCATTCACACCTTCATCCACTCAAAGCATTTCAGTACGGAGTACAAGGATAAACCAACATGACCCAGATCACCGCTCAAATGGTCAAGGATTTACGCGAAGCAACAGGCGCTGGTCCGTTGGACAGCAAGAAAGCGCTGGAGCAGCACGGCGGCGATATGCAGAAAGCGGCGGAATGGCTGCGCGAAAAAGGCATCGCCAAAGCCGTTAAGAAGCTGAATTCCGGTCGCGTGATGAACGAAGGCTTGGTGCATGCCTACCTGCATCACAACCACCGCGTCGGCGTGCTGGTTGAGGTGGACTGCGAAACTGACTTCGTGGCGAACACCCAGCAGTTCCGCGATTTCGCTAAAAATCTTGGGCTGCACATCGCCAACCTCGCGCCGAAATACATCCACCGCGAAGAAATTCCGGCAGAAGCGATTGAAGCCGAAAAGTCGATGCAGATGCGCATTCTGAAGGATGACCCGAAGAACGCGAATAAGCCGGACGCCATCCTTGAGAAGATCATCGAAGGGCGCATGGACAAGTATTATGAAGACCTCGTCCTGATGGAACAGCAGTACCTGCTCGACGATACCAAGACGATTGCTGACCTGCTCAAGGGTCTTGTCTCGGAACTCGGTGAGAATATTCAGGTGCGCCGTTTCGCCCGCTTCGAAATTGGCGAAGGCGCTGCGGACGAGAATGCAGCCGAATAATCCGCGCTGTGGGTTGACAAGTTTCTTAAAGATTCTGAGGGATTAGCATCTCGCTAGTCCCTCTTTTTTTGCCTCCTGACCCCTTTAGAAAGGATACATATGACCTCGAATCATTCCAAATCGGCTCACAACAGCCCCGTTCCCTCGTACCGCCGGATCATTCTCAAACTCAGCGGTGAAGCGTTGGTAGGAGAAGGCACAGGCATCGACGCTGACCGCGCCGAATTTATCGCGGAGAAAGTCAAGCAGCTTCACAATCTGGGCGTGCAGATCGGCATCGTGATCGGCGGCGGTAATTTGTGGCGCGGCATGACCGGCGAAAAGATGGGCATGAATCGCACGACTGCCGATCACATCGGTTTGTTGGGAACGATCATGAATTCGCTG
>JAPKMU010000301.1 GCA_026645745.1 Anaerolineae bacterium
AGCTGTGACCCGCCCTCCTCGACGATGCCGAGCTTCGGCTTTTCGATGGTGAACGATCCAAACAGCAGGGTGAAGATGATCGACAGTGACAGCGGAACGACGACCGCAAGCACGAAGATAAACCCGCGCGCTCCATAGCGCACATCTTTCCGAAACAGCACCGCAATACGACGGAAGCTCATCGCAATTTCCTTTCCAAGACGAACACACCCGCCGCTAACAGCGCGACCGCTGCGACAAACAGGATGACGAGCTTATTCAAAACCGCCCCCCATGTCGCGCCGAGGTTGGAAACTTGGTGAATGGTGTCAAAAAGATAGTATGAGGGGATAAGCGTCACCCATGTGGACACCGTGCCGGGCAACACCACCCCATACGCCGGAATAATCATCACGATAATCGCCAGCATTCCCCATGCCATCACGCCCATCATCCCGCGCGCGATTGCCCCAATCAAGAATGCGATACCGGTCACGAGCAAGCTGCCGATCAAGAGGGTGAGCAGGAGCAGAATCGGCTCATGGCTGAGGCTGCCCGTCACGCCCAGCACCAACGCGGCTTGAACGAATGCCAGCGCGATCCCAAACACGGCTTTACTCGTGAAGAAACCCGCAACCGTCGTCGGTGTGATCAGCAGTGCGCGCAGCGTCCCATGCTCGATCTCGTCCGCGATCAAGCCGCCTAATCCCATTGTTTCCATCACCAGCAGCGCCACTGCCAAGAGCGGCAGCAGTCGATCCCGCAGCGCCAACTGAGCGCCGGTCATGTCCGGTCCGATGATTTGTTCGTTAAAGTCCAGCGCCAGCGGATCGCCCGACAAGCTGTAACTCAACTCGTTGAGCGCCAACCGCAGCACTGTACGCATCATATCGACGATTTCTTGCGGCGCATCTGACGCAAAATACACCGTGACCGTCGTTTCTTGACCGAACAAAATCCCGCTGATCGCGTTGTCTTCCAGTGAAACTCCGGCGGGATACTGATAATCGATCACCGCTTGTTGGAGCGCTTCATCGCTGTCAAAGGCTTGCAGCGTGATGTCATTGCCGCTCAGGAATTCCAGAAAAGCATCGGGAATCGAGGGCGCGTAAATCCCTAACGTGAGCGACTCATCAACGGTGGATGGCAGCACGAAATACACGACGATGAACAGGATCACCCCGGCAATCGTGATGAACGCGAAGAATCGATTGCGGAAGTACAGCATGAAGTCCTTCGCAAGCAAGGTTTGAAGAATGCGCCCGTTCATCCCATCAGCCTCCGCCCGGTCACCTGAATAAAGATGTCCTCAAGGCTGGCTTCTTCGCTGTGAACGGTGACCACTTTTTCATTTTCAAACAGCCGCTTGACTGCTTCGCCCGTATCGGCGCTGTCGAGCGTGATCTCGCGGGTATCAAGCCCACCGTCGGCGCGTTCGATCTCCGCCTTGAGCAGACGTTTTCCATACTGCTGCTTGAGCTTGTGGGGGGTATCCAGTGCCATGATCTTCCCCTGATTGATGAAGGCTACCCGATCACTGAGCTTATCCGCCTCCAGCATGTCGTGAGTGGTCAAGAAGATGGTCGCACCGTTCGCGCGTGTCTCTAAAATCAACTCGCGGATCGCTTCGGCGGAAACCGGATCGAGTCCTTCGGTTGGTTCATCCAAAAACAATATTCGCGGCTTGTTCACCAAAGCGCGGGCAACCATCAAGCGTTGCTTCATGCCTTTCGAGAATCCCTCAACCCGTTCTTTCGCGCGCGTACCCAACCCGACCCGCTCCAGTAGGGTAGGTATATCCGCTTTGACGCCGAACAGCCGCGCGAACAGCGCCAAGTTTTCGGTTGCGCTCATTTGCGGGTATAAATTGGTCGTCTCGAATGCGACGCCGATATGATGTTGAATTTTGTTCGGCTCACGGGCAATATCCATGCCGAGTAGGGCTGCCGTCCCCGATTTTGGGCGAATTTGCCCAGTTAGCATCTTCACCGTCGTAGACTTGCCCGCACCGTTGGGACCCAGATACGCGAAAATCTCCGCTTCACCCACTTCAAAACTGATGTGGTCAACAGCGAGATTTTCCCCGTAGGCGTAGGTCAGATCGCGGGCGACAATACTGTGATTAGCCATTCTCGTTTGCCTATCATGTGAGTCAGCAGCATATACCGCTGTACCTATTCACTATATGCCCAAGTTGATTCGGGGAATATGACAAACGTGGGGGCGGCATGGTGTATTTTTTCCGATACGCTGAACAGTTTCCCCAAAAATCACGCGGCGCTATACTGTGGGCATAACTTGAGAAGGGATCGCACAATGTTCCGTTTGTCCGCGCGCGTGATGCTGATACTGCTGGTCCTCACTGCGGGCAGACCTGCCGCCGCTCAAGACGAACCGCTGCCGATCATAGAAATCTTGGATGCGTACCTTTCCGACGTGGACGGGCAGCAGTTCGCGGAAATCTACCTACGGGTGCTTGATCCCGAAAATGGCGACCCTATCCCGCATCCCACAATAGATACGCCGCGCCTGATCATCGAGGGTGAAGCCTACGGGTTCGCCGAGTTCACGACCGATCCGCCCTCCAATGTCGTAATCGTGCTCGATACGAATGCCCCGATGCACGGATACGAGGATGTGCTTGAAGAATCGCTCATCGACTTGATCACGCGTATGCCCGAAGAAACAGCGTATTACCTCGTAACGATGGACGAAACGCAGTTCACCGGACCTGATTCGCTTGATCGCACGACCTTGATCACACAGATCAGCGACTACATGGCAGATCAAGAGGCAGACGGTGCGTGCGTATACGATGCGCTGATCACTACCGCTTTTTTCGCTGACTTGGCGTTCCCGCAGGGGGATCGCGCGGTGCTGATGGTGACGGGTAGCTCCAATCATACCGATCCGCTCCAGTGTGGGATTTACGATCCGAATGAGGTTGTCAGCAGCTTTAATTCACAGACCGGCACCGTCCCGTTGTACGGCGTATTCCTCAACTCAGCCGTTGACGCACAGCCCGCCGCTTTCAATATTCTTCTCGACAGCACGGCGGGATATGTTGCGTGGGCGGACGAGTCGGATTTTTATCAAGCTTTCGAGCGCGTCACGACTGCCGTGACCGAGCGCTGGCACGCCCGCTTTGAGATTGCTGCATCACCTGAAGACGTGATCACCGGTGCGCGGTTCGAGGTCGATTTGAGCGGGCAGGATACCGCGTGGGACGTGCCGCCAATGATGTTCAGAACCGGCTTGCCCATAGAATCGACACCATCAGGCGCACCAACCAGCACGCTGATCCCCATGACGGGGCAAATCGAAAATGTGGAATACGACCCGGAGACGGGTGAACTCGCTTTCGAGGTCGCGGTGCAGGGCGATGTTGTCGATTACGCGGTGCGTTTCTTTAATCTCGAAACGGGCGAGCAGATCAGCGCGGATGATCTCCCCGGCGACCCATTACTCCCGCGCCAGTCATTCACCTTTGATACCACGCAGTTCCCCGATGTGAGCAGCTACCTGATCAGCGCTATGCTGGTCAACGTCGAAGGAGAGTTGGTCAGGGTAGAATACGATTTCACGCTGCCACAAGATGCTGCTGCCGCACCAACACCTCAGCCGGGAAGTGCTGAAGAACGCCCACCGATAGGTGATCCGGTGATGGTGGCGCTTACGATCGGGCTGTTCGCGTTGTTCGTCGTCGTGATCGTGATGCTGTTCATCGTACGCCGCCTCCGCAGACCGCGCGCCATGCCGCCCGCACCGCTCCCGCATGATCCCGCCCCGATGAAGCGGCAGACGACCGAAACCTCACCTGCGCCGATCACCGCGTTTGTCAGCTACCGCCGCAGCGCAAGCGCGATCTTGGCGACCTTTTTATCACGCGAACTCGCTCAGCAGGGGATCGATGCATTTGTCGATACACGCAAAACCGACGGCGCGGGACCGTTCCCGGAGCGGCTGCTGCGTGAAATCGAAGCGCGCGACGTGATCATTGTGCTGCTCGGCGCAGGCACGTTGGACTCTGCGTGGGTGCTGCGCGAGATCGAACACGCCGATACCCTCGGTAAGCCGATGATTCCGGTGTTTCAAGAAGGCTATGTCGCCGCGCCGCCCGCGAACGAGCACGTCGCGCGGCTGCTCCAGTATTCCGGCGTGCACATTCTCGATCAAAAGAACATTTATATTGATGAAGCGCTGCGCGACATCGCCTCGATTGTGCGCGCGGTTCGCAAGCCGTCCTCGTAGGAGAAGTCCATGAACCTTCTCTCCGTTTTCTTAATTCCATCGCTTCAAACCCGCGTGGAGCTTTCGCCGCTGCTCGTAATCGGCATCGTGATCCTGATCGGCACGGTAGTGTTGGGTATGGTCGCGGCGGTACTGCTCGTTTATCCCCGACGTTCTCCGCAAAGACCCGCACCGCCTGTTCGCGTCTCGGCTCCACTCCGTGCGCCAGCAGCCGCGCCGCCGCAGACAATCCCCGTGTACGTGAGCTACCGCCAGCTTTCGAGCACCGTACTGGCACAGGTGATCGCCCGCGAACTCGCGGCACACGGGATCGACGCGCTGATCGACACCCGCGCCGGAGAAACCAGTGGTTTTCCCGCCCGCCTGCTAACGGAGATCGAATCACGCGCGGCGGTGATCTGCTTGATCGACGCGGAAACGCTGAATTCGCCTTGGGTGACGCGCGAAATCGAACACGCGCACGCGCACCACAAGCCGCTGATCCCGGTGTATCACGCCGGATATACGCCCGCGCCGAATAACCCGACTGCCGCCCTACTCAGCGCTCAAGGAATCACCCTAGCGCAAGACGACGAAGAATCAGCCGGGATGCGCGCAGTGATTCAAGCGTTGGCGGATCGCATCCGTGCGGTAAAGCCGTGAAAAGCTCCGCTTTCTTGCCGACGCCGGAGGCAGCGGATCGTTGTTGTCTGTTTAATCATGCATAAGGTTGGTAACTGAGGCATTCCATCACCACGCACTCAGTCTGATAGATTTTGGTAGTACAAAACCCAACCTACTCGCGTATTGTGTCGGTTGGGAAACTGCTTTTCATGGCAGCCAAACCTTAAACATAAGCTTGATATTGTTGGCATAAAATTGGTGAAGCTTTCACACTACATTGAGGATTAACCAATGTCGTATTCCATCGAAACCCTGCCGGGTGAACCTATTGTCATCATTCATGCCAATTCCGAATATTCTTTCGCAGAAGACGGAGAAAATCTGCTGCGTGAAATTGATACGCTTCTGGATAATCAGAAAACCCTTGTGTATTTGATCTTCGATGTGGTTGGCATCAGCGTGTCGCTCGATGAAGTCATCTTCGGCGCTAACAATATATCGCGTAGACGTAACCTGTTAAAGCATCCAAATATCATCAAGAATGTGGTGGTGACGAACAGTTCCTTATTGAGTTTCGCGATACGGGGCATGAATAATCCCGTGTTTGGCAGCGTCGATATTCGTGTTTTTGAGCAGGTTGATCAGGCGGTGGCTCACGTACGCGAGCTACTGTCCGCTAATAACACCTAAGATTTTTTGGGATCGCATTCGTGCGGTAAAACAGTGACAAGATTCAACGCAAAGGCGCGAAGACGCAAGGACGCAAAGAAAACGCGGTCGTGCTTTGCGCCTTCGCGTCCTTGCGTTTTTGCGTTCATGTTCTTGCGCTTTTGGCGTTCCGCATGACTCACTTCCTCTCCGCTGAATTTATGTACCGCCCGCGTCCGGTCGATCCGCGCACACGGGCTGTCTTCGATGATGCGTTTACCTCACGGGTGAACCGACTCAGCGCCCGCGATACCCTGCTCATCCTTGCTGACAGCCCCGAAACGCTCGACAGCTTAACGCCGCTTTTGCCGCCCGTCCCGCGCATCATGACGCGCATCGTCAACCCGCCCGTTGATCCCGACCCGCCGGATACGCCGTTCGCGCTGGGGTGGGATGCACCGGAGCACTGGCAGAAACTCACGATGACTGACCGCTGGACGCGCATCACTGCCGCGCTTGAGACCGCCGCGACGAGCGACGCCGCTTTGCTCATGCCCGCGCATGATGCCGTGTGGGGCGATTCGCTCCTGCCTTACCTGAGCCGCCTCAGCGCCGATTATGCGCGTGGGGGACTGCCCGCCGCCGTGAGTCCGGTCACGTATTGGCAGCATTCCGCTGTCCCCGGCGCGGCGGTTGATCCGGCGGTCATCGCGCTCACGAATACGGCGTTCGGGCGTGACCTGCTCTTTCCGTTCAAAGCATGGCGCGGTCAAACACAGGGTTTTTGGGGAAAGATGAGCCTAATGCCCGCGTCAATGGCGGCGCATCTGCTCCCTATTTTGAAGGGCGAAACAGGCACGCTTGAAGATGACCTCGTGATCGACAGCGCGATCCAGCGCGCCGGATTTGCTGCCCGTGCCGTGCCGATTCTGAATCCGCGCGTGTATCGTCAAGCGCTGCCGGTATTTGATCAAGACGGGCTGCGCGTCGTGATCCGCCGCACACTGCATTACTCGCTGAATGCCGCTTCGCCCCGTCATCCGGTTGGCGGCAGCGTACTGACACATCCTCTTGACTTTGCAGGGAAGGTTCGACTGATCCTCTCGCCGCGTTTTCGACGGTTTACGCCCGCTGCCGAAACGATGATCCGCGAAGAAGCCGAAACGATCCGCCGACGCATCGAACAATACGGCGCGTCGTGGGTCGATTGGGGCGCGTATCGAATTGTTGTTCGGGTTGGCGATTGGCTGTGCGAAGTCTGGAAACGAGTCACAATTCTGATATAATGCCTCCGTATTCCCAGACGATGAGAAAAATGAGGATCGAAGGATGATTCCAGCAGGCGACCTGAAGAAGGGGACGACCCTCAAGATCGATGGCGCGCTGTGGCGCGTGGTCGATGCGACCTACAATAAACCGGGGCGTGGCACGGCATCAATGCAGACCACGCTGATGAACATTGCAACAGGCAAGATCAACAAGAAGATTTTTGCGGCTGATGAAAGCATGGATAACGTGTACGTCGAATCGGAACAGGTGCAGTACCTGTATCGTGACGGCGATACGTTCCACTTCATGAACAACAAC
>JAPKMU010000302.1 GCA_026645745.1 Anaerolineae bacterium
TGTCGATCAAGCCGAAGCCCATCATCTCGCGGAAGCCTTTCCCCACGCCGATGGGTCCCATGCCGCCGCTCACGCTCTGCAAGAACCAATCCGGGGCGCGCCAGCGCTTACCGTCTTCGAGTTCGTAGCCAAGCTGCTCCCCGATTTCGTATGCCATCGTTTTCATCGCTTCGATAGCGGCGACCGACTTGATCCCGCGATCCAAAAAGATGCCTTTACGCTTGGCAAAACGCGCGGCGATCTCTTTGGTTTGGTCATACGTCCCGGTAATCTTGATCACTTCCGCGCCGTAAAGCGCCGCTTCGCGCATCTTATCGCCGGGGGCAAGGCTTGGGAAGAATGCCCACACTTTGATTCCGGCACGCGCGCCGTATGCCGCATACGCGATAGCAACGTTGCCCGTGCTGGCGACGACGACTTCATCGACGCCGATCTCTTTCATGGCGGAAATCGCGACTGCCGCTTGACGATCTTTAAAGCTGGCGGTCGGTCCCTGCCGCTCATCTTTGATATACAGGTGCTTTAAGCCAAGACTCGCCGCCAGCGCCCGCGACTTGAGCAGCGGCGTTCCGCCTTCGCCTAACGAAACAATATTGCGCGAGTCATAGATCGGCAGCACCTCTTGATAACGCCACAATCCCGGTTGGCGCTGGCGGATCACCGAAAGCCAGTCCAACACGTCGATTTTGGTCAAATCGTAGCGGGCTTCGAGGATATTCTCGCCGCAGTTCGGGCAGCCGCTCACATTTTTGTCAAGTTTGACCCGTGTGCGGCAGTTGATGCATTCCAATTCAATGTGTCGCTGTTCAGCGTGCGTGTGGATAACCAATGCGTGTCCTGTATGGCATTACAAGTTTGTAAGAACAGTGCGCGCAGCAAAGGCGACCCGTGCGGGTCGCCTCTCTGTACCGAAAAACGAAGATCGTGCGTAACTCCGCCCTGCTATTTGCTCCCGTCACGGGCAAGATGATCTTTTACGTCATCCATGAACTGACGACGCTGACCCGCGTTGATGTCCGCCTTATACAACACCGCGACATTCGCAAGTTGCGTGCGTTCGTCATCGTTCAGCACATCCCCCGTGACGACAATAATCGGAATCGTAGCGGTTTCCGGGTTCGCACGCAATTCCTTAAGGACTTGGAATCCGTCCATTTCAGGCATCCGTAAATCGAGGATGACGAGATCAGGACGGCGGCGTGCAACCTGAGAAATCCCATCCATCGCGCTTGGCGCGCTGAACACTTTGTATGCGCCTTGCTCATTGAGCAGGTCTTCGAGCACGCGCACACTTTCCGGCTGATCGTCGATGATCAAAATCTTGTCGATGCGCGCTTCGCGTTCGGCGGCTTGCACCGCTTCGACGATCTGCTCTGGCATGAACGGACGCGCCACATAGACAAATGCGCCCGCCGCCATAATGCGATCCTGATCCGGGCTGAGGGTCACGACGACAACCGGAATATCGCGGGTATCATCACGTCCTTTTAGGCGTTCGAGAATTTGCCAGCCCTGCCCATCAGCAAAGTTGACATCCATCACGATCAGCGTGGGATGCAGACCGCTCGCCATCGCTTCGGCTTCGAGCGGGATCGACGCGGCGAAGATGTCAAAGCCTTCACGCTGAAGCGCGCGGCGGAATTGATCGACCATATCCGGGTTGTCTTCGATCAACAAAATCTGCCGCTTGATCAACATGGGCGGGCGTGACGGCGGTGTAAATTCCGGCTTTTCGGCGGTGCCGTTCGTGTGTTCCCGTTCCTCGGTCGCGTCAGCACTTTCGCTGACCGCCAGCGAAAGCGGCGCGGTTTGCGGAAGACTGCCCGTCCCCTTCTTAATGGATTTGTCCGGCACTTCGACGGTCGGCTCAAGCGGGATCACGATGCTGAACGTCGAACCCACATTCACCTGTGAGCGGACGATCATCTCGCCGCCCTGCATTTCGACCAGCGACTTGGCAATCGGCAGACCAAGCCCCGTACCGCCTTGCGTGCGCGTCAGCGACGAGTCCACTTGGCGGAAGGCTTCAAACAGAAGCGGCAGGTCTTTTTCAGCGATACCAATACCCGTGTCGGTCACATCCACGCGGATCATTTGCGCGCCTGATTGCTCGTGCGTGTACGGGTACACGTCAATCGTGATCGTACCCTGCCGCGTGAACTTCGCTGCGTTCGAGACGAGGTTGATCAACACCTGACGGGTGCGGAACTCATCGCCGTATGCTTTCGGCAGACCGGGAGCCATATTGACGTGGATTTCGATCGGTTTCTCTTTGACCAAGCCGATACCAATCGAGCGCACGCCGTCGATCACGACCTTCATATCGAAGTAATCAAACTGCAAGTCCATCTTGCCCGCTGCGATCTTCGCCTGATCGAGAATGTCGTTAATCAGGTTGAGCAGGTGCAACCCGGAGCTGTAAATCGTGCTCAGGTCTTGCTCCTGCATTTCCGTGAGCGGTCCGTCAATGCCCTTGAGGATCACGCGGCTGAAACCGATGATCGAATTCAACGGGGTGCGAAGCTCATGGCTCATGTTCGCCAAGAAGTCACTCTTGAGGCGGTCAAGTTCGCGGAGCTGTTCGTTTTGGCGCTGGACTTGATCAAGAAGCTGCTGGCTTTGCACGATGGCGCTCAACGAGCCTGCCAGCGTGAACATCGTCCGCAGCACGTTATCATCATAAGCGTTGACGAGAACGCTTTCTGCGACCACCAACCCGACCAACTGCGCGCCTGCTACCAATGGAACGATGATAGCGCTCGCGGATTCTGCGGCGACGGGCAGATAGCGCGTATCTTCCTCAAGGTTGCTGAGGATGAACGCACGCCGACCGATTGCCGCTTGCGCGATCAAGTTCTCGGCAGACGGGTTCAAACGGATCGGTGTGATCTCGCTGATCGGCTGATCGCCGCCCGCGACGGCAACTGGCTCAAGCTGTGTGAACGTGGTATCGGGATCATCGCCTTCGATGTATTGGCGCGGCAGATAGATCACCGTCGTCACGGCTTCCAGTTCGCTTTGAATTTCGTTCGCCACGTTTTCGAGCGCTTCTTCCAGCGTCTCGGACGCGGCGGCGCGGCTGGTCACGTTGAACAAGAACGACGTTTCAGCCGCTCGACGCTGCGCGCCTTCGTACAATTCCGCGTTGTCGATAGCGACCGAGATTTGCGCCGCCAGCGTGCGCAGCACCGCGATATCGTCATCGTCAAAGGCGTTGGGTTGGTTCGACTGCACGTCGAGCGCGCCAACGATACGCCCTTTGAGTGTCAGCGGGATCGCCATTTCGGAACGGGTATTCGGCAGGTACGGGTTCGGGCGGTGAACCACGCGCGCGTCGGCAGTATCGGCGGCGATAGTCGGCTGACCGCTGAGGGTCACTTGACCGATAACCGATGCCGATCCGCGTGCCAGTTTGTGATTGATCGCCAAAAGCTGCCGCCCCGCTTCACCTGTGCTGGCGCGAAGTTCGGCGTATTCGTCGTTCTCGTCCATCAAGAAGATTTGGACGTGATCGTATTCGAAGCTCTCTTTAATCAGATCAACCACGCGCGGGAGCAAGAATTGAAGGTCGAGCAGCGAACTCGCGTAACTGCTGACTTCCGCCGATGTCGCAAGCTGACGCGCGCGGCGTTGGGTTTGTTCAAGCAGGCGCGACGCTTCAAGACGGAGTGATGCTTGTTCCGCGAACGAGCGGTAAATACGAATGTCGCGGTCTTGGTGCATTTCCGGTTGGCGCGTGCCGAGCACGAGCGTCCCGATGGGTTTACCACCCGCGCGCAGCGGCAGGAACGAGATCGCCTGAACGCCGATGCTTTCGATCCCCGCCAGCTCAATCGGATCAAGGTCAGTCGCCTGTGACACATCATCGACGGTGTACACATCACGCACCGAAAGCAAGCGCCACGCCGGGAACTGCTCCTCCGTCAGCGTGATCCCTTGCAAGTCAACGATTTCGTCCATCTCGGACGGATTGCGCCAGCTTGCGACCACGCGCACCATCGCGCCGGGAACATCCCAATCGCGCGAGATGAGCATCGCCACAAATGCCGTGCTGATCGAGCGGTTTTGCAGGTGCGTGGTGACGACGTTGAGAATGTCGGCAGGGGTAGCCGCGTCAGAAAGCGCGCGGCTCGCTTGGTACAGCGTACTGGTTTCTTCCAGCGTGCTGTTGATCTGACCGAACAGAAGAATGTTATCGATGATGACCGAGGCGCTGTCGGTGACGGTGGTCAGATAGCGCACGACGTCTTCATCAAAGCGGCGCGGGCTGTGATACCCGATCATCAGGCATCCGGCAGGCATATTCTTCGAGCGCATCTGCACGACTGCCAGCGACCGGATCGTGCCAATCTGCTGCAAGTCACGCTCCAGCGGCGAAGGCTCGCTGATGGTGCGAACATCGTCGATAAAGAGTGATTGAACGCGGCGGAGGTCATGCGTGTTGATCAGACGGATAAAGTCAATCGGCGCGCCGTCCAAATTCTCGTTAAAGAGTTCCTGAAGTTCGGGCAGCCCTTCTTCGTTGACGAAAAGGTACGCCGCATACACATCCGGCTGAAGCTGCTCAATCGTCGAACGGAGCGCGTCCGTAAGCTGCTGTGTTCCGCTCACACGGCTGATCGTCGTGGTCGCACGGTAGAGGTTGTTCGCCTGCTGGAGCGCTGTCTGCGTATCGCGGAACAGGTTGCGGTTATCAATCGCAACAGCCGAATTATCCGCGAGGTTTTCGAGGAAGCCAGAACGCTCTAACAGTGCTTCTTGCGGTGCGTTGTAGATCGCCACCAACCAACCGAGCGGCGTATCGCTGCGCGAACGGGCAAGCAGCGGCAAACTTGCGAAGCCCTGAATGCCTTCTTTGAGGATCGCCGCGCGTGCGGATTCGTCTAATTCCGCGTATGCGTTCACATCGGTGACGAGCAGCGTGCGCCGCGCCAAGAAGATTTCCTCCGGCAGCGCATAACCGTCCGGTATCGGATTGAGCGCGCGGACGATGCGAAGCCCCTCCGCTTCAAGCGTGATCACGAAGGCGTTATCAGGCGGCGGGTTGATGGTCGCAAGCCGTCCAACAATCTGATCGAGCAGGGCATCCAGCGTCTCGCCTTCCGTCAAGGCGCGGGTTGTGCCCTCAAGCTGGCGCAAGGTCGAAATGTCTTGGAAGGCTGCGACAATCGCGCTGACATCGCCGTTTGCGTCTTCAATTGGAGCGGCGTTCACAAGCAGATACGTCGTTTTATCGTCGCGCAGCACCATCACATCGTCGCTGCTCGTCTGACGATGGTCGCGCGCCGCTGCCGTGATCGGGTTGTCCGCTTCAACGTACAGTGTTTTGCTGGTCGTGCGGAAAAGGTTGTAAGTCGCCGCATCGAAGGGGATCGCCGTACTGATCGTTTGACCGAGCAGGCGTTCCGCTTGATCGTTGAACTGGATCGGGATAAACGTTGTCGCGTCCAACACGAGCACACCGGCGGGGAGTGTCGCCAAAATCGAGCGCAGGTTCTGGCGTTCGCCTTCCGCTTCGAGGAACAGGCGGCGGTTTTCGACCGCGACGCCTACCTGAGCCGCAAGCGTTCGCGCAAGCTGTTCGTCGCTCTCATCCAAGTCAGCGGCTTCAAGCCCGCGACCGACCGCCAACACACCGACCGTCTGCGTACCGACCTGTACCGGCATGGCGATATGCTTACCGACATACTCCGCGAAGTTCGGCAGTCCCGCGTAATTCATGGGGAAGTTCGGGTACTGTGTGGGATCATTCACCATGAGCGAACGCCCCATACGGTACGCATCCATAATCGGGATGCCGACGTCACTCATCGGCACAACAGCGCTGGATTCCTCCGGTTCAACGCCTGCCGCCGGATTCGTCGCCTCAGAAAATTCGACGACACGGCGCAGTCCTTGAAGTTCTTCGTCGTAAAGCATCAACAGCCAGCGGTCATAGGCGGCAGGTTCAGAGACGCGCTTGAACACTTCACTGATGCTGCGCTCGAATTCAGCGCCGATTTGGTTGGCAAGCTGACCCGCTTCTGCCAGTGCGAGCGCTCGCTGCGCTTGCTGCTGCGCTTCGGCAAACAACCGGAGCGACTCGACCGCGATAGCCACTTGGTCACCGACTGCTTGCGCAAAGCGATGATATGCCTCATCAAAAGCATTCACCTGATTGCTTTCGATCAGCATCGCGCCGAACCACTGCTGACGCGATTGGATCGAAATCAGCACACCGCTGCGGCTGCCGCTGCGCTGGAGCAGCGCGAGAAGCGCGGGCTGCTGCGCGAAATCCGCCGCTGAATTAAACGTCACCGAACGCGCTTGATGGAGCATTTCGCCAAACGGCACAAGCGTCGATGGGATACGCATCCCGACATCAATATCTGAGGTGTGGGCATCGCTGCGCGTGAAGATAAACGAGTATTCGACAAATGCCGCCGCTGGAGATGGCACATTCGCCGTCAAGAATGACAGACGGGTGAGCGGCGCGCTCGCCATGTTGAGATACTGCGCCGCAGACTCGTACACGGTTTGCGTATCCAAAGCGGCGGCAATCGCACGGCTGGCAGCGTACAAGCGGCGGGTTTCATCGAGTGTGGCGGCAGTTTGTTCGAGCAAGCGGCGGTTTTGCAGCACCGTACTCATTTGACCCGTCATCGCGCGGTACACATCGAAGTCTTCGCTCGTCAGCTCTTTGCGCGGTTCTTCGCTCGACACGATGAACAAGGCAATCGGCTGGTTGGAGCTAAACAGCGGGAACACTGCGCCAAAGCGCGCCCCGCGCAAGCGAATAAAGTTGCGCAGATTGTTGGCGTGCGGCGTGTCATCGATCTCCGCGTCACCGGAAACCGTAATGATCTGCGGTTCACGCTGGCGGAGCGATGAATCACTGGCAATCGAAATCTCGTACAGTTCGTCGGCGGGATGGATTTCACGGTTGCGCGAATAGGCGACGACGCGCATACGGGTTGACCACCCGGTTGAGTCAATGTCCCCTTCAAAC
>JAPKMU010000303.1 GCA_026645745.1 Anaerolineae bacterium
GCGCGTCAAACCGCTTGTCGGCTCACAGTATACGGTCATCGTGCCCGCTGAACATGCGGAACAAGTTTGGTCAACGCTTCTGCACACGGGATCAATGTATGGACTGCGTGCGGCGGGATCGCTCACGTACAATGTGCTGCGCATTCGTGCCGGACGTCCGGGAGTCGGGCGTGAACTCAGTTCCGACTACTTGCCGCTCGAAGTCGGCTTGTGGGACGAAATCAGTTTTCAAAAGGGATGTTATACCGGGCAGGAGATCATCGCCCGTATGGAAAGCCGCCGAAAGCTGGCGAAGACGATTGTCGCGCTCGAAATATCCGCAATGGTCGATGCACCCGCGCCGCTGAGTTTTGACGAACGCGAAGTCGGACGGGTAACGAGCAGCGTCACAGCGCCGAACGGCGTCCGCTATGCGATTGGGATTGTCAAAGTGGCGCAGTCACGACCGGGGACGATACTCGACGCGCAAAACGGGATTACTGCGACGGTAACGGCTCGGCTCGGCGTTCAACCGGATCATCTGGAAGAAGAACCCTAACGCTGACCGGGCGGCTGGCTGTCAAAGAACAATGCCCACCACAACTCCCAAGGTTCAGGCGTAGGCGGAGCAGTTTGAATATCGTCCACGTTAGGCACAACCGGGGTTGCTTCGCTGTTGACGCCGGATGGAACGGGCACCATCAAGACTTCACCCGCTTGAACCATCTTGCCACTGTCACGCGCCCAGCGTTCAACATAGAGATCACTGCGCACATAATCGCGCTGTGCGATCAAGGCGGCTTGCTCGGCTTCCAACGCGGCGATCTCATCCAAAATCCGCTGATGTGTATCTAAAAGCGGCTGACTTTCGGTGATGCGGCTGCTGAAGTTGATCGCCAGCAAAAGCCCCAATCCCAGAATCATCGCAAACATCACTTGTGTGCTGCTGATCGTTCCGCTGGGACGCTTTTCAGTGCGCCGGGGTTTTGATGCCATACTACCACTGCTCCGCTCACATTTCGCATGATCATGATACCGCAGCCCCAGAAAAAGAAAAACCCGACTGCTTGTGCAATCGGGTTTTGTGCCGAAGGTGGGAGTCGAACCCACACTCCGTTTCCAGAACTACGCCCTGAACGTAGCGCGTCTGCCAATTCCGCCACTTCGGCATGAAGTACGAAGAAGTATATCAGAGGGGAATCGCCTGTCAAGAGACAAGTCAGGCGAGAAATGACGTGTGATATAATGCCGGGCGGCTTCGTTCGGACAATTCGTGAGGTGTTTCCTTGCTTTCCCACTTTTTCACGCCGATCAAGCGCGCCGCGTGGGTGATCCTGTTGATGGTGATCGCCGCGCTGCCGCTCGTCGCCCAAAACCCTACTTCTACTGTGACCGCCGAGGCAGTGGGTCAAGCGAACTTACGCGCATGGACGGATACAACCGCTGATTTACTCGGTGAAATTACCGCCGGAACGCGCTACCCCGTAATTGGACGGAGCGCACTCTATCCTTGGCTCCTCTTAGGTGATCCGACAACGCAGCAGCCGATTGGGTGGGCATTCCGCGACTTACTCACGATAAACGGTGATCTAAACACCGTCCCTATCACTGAAAATCCCGTGACGCCGGGACAATCCGAGCCGCTTTCGACACCTAGCCCAACCGGAACTCAGTCCGCCCCTGTGCAGACCACCCCGATCCCGCCGACTGCCGCTTCGAATGTGCGCGGCATCGTACAAGGCGAAATCAATATCCGCTACGGTCCGGGGGTCGATTACCCGCGTCTGGGGGTTGCCGATGTGGGCGATGTGTTGGAGATCACGGGCTGGCATACAACGCTTCCTTGGGTGCAAATTGACTACCCGCAGAGTCCGACGGGTGCGGCATGGGTGAATATCGATGTGATCACCATCGAGGGCGATGTGTACAGCTTGCCCGCAACCGGACAGACAAATTTCAATCTACCCACGCTCACGCCAACGCCAATGCAGCTTGAAGACCCGATGGTGGTTGGCGCGACTCCTGTTCCCTTGAGCGCGGAGTTTCAGCAGCTAGGCGGTACGTTGTGGTCGATGATGCTGGCAGCGGGTTTCGATCCGGTGACCAATCGATTGGGTAGTTTCTTCTTGATGGACGCGCAAACAGGCGAGGCGATCACCTTTGGGAGCGATATTGCTTTCAGCGGTATGAGTGTCAATAAAATCGCAATCCTTGCAGCGCTTTATGATCAATTGGTCAATCCGCCGGATGATCAAACTGCTTTTACGCTCGGAAATGCGATGATTTGCAGCGAAAACGTCTCGACGAATCGCATGTTGAGTTTGCTCGGTGATGGGAATCCGTATACGGGCGCAGAGCGCGTAACCGCCTTTTTGGATCGCGTTGGTTTCCAAGAGACGTTCATCTTCACGCCCTATGCCAATGATCCGTATATCACGCCGCAAGCGCCGTTGAGCCGCATCACAGAGGTTGACCAGACTGCCGCGCAGCCTGACCCATACAACCAAATGACCGTCAACGAGATGGGCGGCTTGCTCTACAACATGTATCAGTGTTCCGCCAACGGCACGGGTGCGCTGATCGATCTAGGAACGTTCACGCAAGTCGAATGCCGCCAAATGCTGCATCTGATGAATGGAAACCGGATCGGATCGCTCATTGAAGCGGGCGTTCCGGCGAATGTGCCGATCTCACATAAACACGGTTGGATCAACGATACGCACGGCGATGCGGCGCTCGTGCTCAGCCCCGGCGGAGCGTATGTATTTGTCGTCGTACTGCATAATCCAGAGTGGTTGGAGTTCAGCGAAAGCGAACTGCTGATCGCGCAAATGTCGCAGTTGATCTACAACTATTTCAACCCTGACGCGCCGCTGGCGGAAATCCGTTATGAGGATGTTCCCGCCACATGCGATGTATTCGGCAGCCCGATCATCGAGGACATCCAAGACCCGTTATTCGGAGAATAACGCTTGGATTGTACGCGGGTGTCACTGCGCGGGTTCGTCAGGGGGCGGCGGAGCGATCACCATGCCGCGCTGAAATGCCGCACGCTGCGCCATGCGCGTCGTCACGCCGTTGATCCAGTCGGTCAAGTATGCACTCACCTGCTCCAAGAGTGCATGCGTTTTGACCGCTGCGCCAGCGTGACGCTCGTTGATCAGATACAAACGGCGCGCATCCACATCATCCGCAATCTGCATGAGCAGCGCAAGCGGCGGCGTATCCATCACCAGATACGCTTCAAGGAACGCCTCCATTGGGCGGGGCGTTCCTTCTGCCAAGCTGCGTTCAAGCATCTGCATCGCCTCTAGGCGCGCATGGGCTAACGGATGATGAGGCTGCGGATGTGTGCCGCGATCCAACCATGTCATGATTCAGAGTCCGCTTCCGGTGGGCAAAGTCGTCGTAAGTAGTCCCATGTATAGATACCGCTGTGATGTCCGTCGTCCCACGTCGGCTGAATGGCGTAACTGCCAATGCGATCCAACGCCGTCATCTGATACGAGCGCTTAGGCGTCAGCGTCAGAATACTGTCGGGATCATACGCCCGCCCCATATATTCATGCCCGCCTCGGCATTCAGCGCATGGGCAAGCCTCGCGCAAATGACTCAGCGGATATTGACACACCGCGCCATCATTCCACGAAATTTCGAGATAGCCTTCGGTTCGGTTCAATACGATGCCGGTGGGCAGCACTGCGGTTGACATACATTCCTCGCTTACGTTGTTCTGTTCGATTCTAGCACAACCCGTTCGCGCGTTCGCTTAAGCCTTGCGTATGCGTGTGAACTCATAGGTGAGCCGTCGTTGAATTTGTGCCTTGCTCTGATACAATCGACACTGGTCAAAATCTGACTCTGCGCCTTGCAGTTGTGGAGAGAACACGCTTATGCGTTTAAGCTTGATGCTGTTTCTGGTTGGGTTAATCCTGTTCGCGGCGGGCTGCCAAACTGACCCGCCGACTGTGGTTTATATCGTTCTTTCACCCACCCCGGAGACTACTGGCACAACGACCGCTCCTGCCCCCATCGCAGTCACTGAAGCAACATCCGAAGTTGTCGTTACGCCGCTCGTCGCGGCAACCGACATTCCCCCAACTCTCGACCCGTTGGTGACTCCAACCCGCACCCCACTTCCGGCTGGTTTCCCCACCCCAACGAACATCCGAATTCAAGTGGCGGAACAACTCTTTGAACATGGTCGCATGTTCTGGCTTGAACCGAACCGTGAAATTTGGGTACTGATCATCACAGACGAAGGGCGCGGTACATGGTCGGTCTATCAAGACACATGGACGGAAGGCGTTGATCCGGCAAGCGATGAAACCATCGTCCCGCCCGATGATATGCTTCAGCCCGTACGCGGTTTCGGCAAACTGTGGCGTACCGTCCCCAATCTGCGCGAATCGCTCGGATGGGCGGTTTCGCAAGAGTTCGGCTATCTCAGCGATTACCAATATGTCCCCGGTGGGTCACTCGATGGCGCAGGCGTATACACCCCCGGTCCCGGCTATCACGTCGTTTACAGCCTGTATGGTGAGCAGTTCCGCTTTAACGAAGCGGACGGCACATGGCAACTCGGCGGCGCATAATCGCGTATTAGTTAGTAACGTAGTAGAATTGAAGTGTGAGGGCGTTCACAAACGAACGCCCTTTTCTTAGTCACCTCAGGGGAAGGCAGTGATGAGCAGCTTGCGCGCTTGGCAGTTGACGCCTTCGCACCCGCTGGCGCTGCAGATCGCGGCGGATGCGCGGCTGAGCAGTACCGATTACCCTGATGATCAGATATGGGAGATCACACTTGGCGACGCCGAACGTCCTGCACTGACCGCTCAGACGCAGTATGGCGGACGCTTGGGGCTGGCGAGTCTCGTCCCGATGTGGTGGGTCGATGAGCGTGTCGTCTATCAGTCTCAAGCCTACAACATACCGCCCAGCGTGATCGCCTTCGCGCCGGGTTACATCGCGCTGCAAGCAAAAATCACGCCAGAGATCGCGCTGCGCGCGGATTTCTGGGTTATTGACTCGCACACGTTGACCGCCCGGTATTCGCTCAAAAATACGAGCAAAACACCGATTGAAATCAAACTCGACTTGATCGCGTTTGTCGCATCGGCTGGAGCAGAGGTCACGATCAATCGCGTGACGCGCGGCAGCGCAACCGGTGGACTCACGTTTGCGATAAACGGACGATCCAAGCCGCTGATTGTGCTAGAAGGCGGTACAGTCGTCCGCGAAGGCAGCAGCAGTACCAAGCTTTCACACAAAATCACGATCAAAGGCGGCGGCAGCGCGGTTTTTCGCTGGGTGCATATCGGACTGCCTACGCTTGAAGAAGGTCTTGCGCGCGCAGACCAACTGTTCACAATGAACTGGGCAGTTTCATATCGCAGGATTGTTAAGCGCGCCGCACCGATCCCGCAAGTTCAAACAGGTAATATCGACCTCGATGCTGCACTTGCCTTCGGGTATCACCATTTGATGCAAGCCTTCCTAAAACCCACCGCGAGTTTGCCGCACGCCTCGTTTGTTGCGTCGCGTCATCCCGCGCACGGCGCATCTCGCAACGGAACGGGGGCTGATTATTCGCGGAGTTGGAGCGGGCAATCTCCAACATTGGCGTATTTGACCGCACTTGCTGCTGCGCCGATCGCTCCACAACTGGCACAGGGGATCATCGAGAATTATCTTGCCGTACAAACAGAGGACGGCTGGATCGATGCGAAACCCGGGCTTGCCGGGCAGCGCGCGAACATGCTCTGCATGCCGATCTTGGCACGCACCGCGTTTGAAGTCGCGCAAATCACAGGGGATGTGAGTTTCCTACGCGACGCATACCCAAAGCTGGCGCGTTTCGTCAACCGTTGGCTGCGACCCGATCTCGATGTTGACCGTGACGGCTTCCCAGAATGGCAAAACGAAACACAGACGGGCTTTCCATTCCTGCCCACATTTGCCGCCGGACTACCCTACGGACAGCATCTCGATATTCGTTCGGTTGAAGCGCCTGATTTGGCGGCGTATCTGCTGTCGGAATTAATCGCGCTGCATGCAATTGAAAAACAGATCGGCACTACAAACCCGATCACGAAAATTGCGCCAACGATTGATCGGATGCGCGAAAACCTTGAGGCGCTGTGGATCGGGGATCGCTATGCTTACCGCGACCGTGACACCAACACCACAGGAACGGGCATCACCCTACTAGACGCTGGGCGCGGCGACGAAGAACATATCATCGCACACCAATTCACGGAACCGCAGTCCGTGATTGTGCAAATCGTCGGTGGAGTCTCCAATGAACCGCGTGTCACGCTGCATTTGTACGGCGTAGATGTGTCAGGTCAGCCGGTGCATGAACAAGCCGAAACAGGCAGCTTTTCATGGTCAAGCGGGCGCGGCGCATTCACCAGCAAAACGCGCTTCGCCCAACTGGAACGTGTGCGCGCCGACGGACTCAGCCGGGTATATAAGCTCTATGTGCGCACGGCTGACTTGCAGCGGCGGGATGCGGCGGGACTTCTTCCGATTTGGTCGCATGGGATCAGCAAGGAGCGGGCAGCAGAACTGGTCAAGCTCATAACCGATCCGGCGCATTTTTGGCTGCCCAACGGCGTTTCGCTGATCTCTGCACAAGATCGTGATTTCGACTCGGTAAAAACGGGCGAAGGCGGCGGCATCTGGACATATTGGGTCACGCTTCTCGGCGAAGGGCTGCTCGATTACGGCTATCTCGCCGAAGCTGTCGACTTGTTCAAGCGCGTGACCGCCGCACAGATCGCCGTGCTCAAGGCAGAGAAGGCGTTCCGGGAGTTTTACCATACCAACCAGCCTACTGGGTTGGGTGAAGCAGGGCACCTTTCCGGCTTGATTCCGCTTCACCTCTTTCACCGCTTGGTGAATGTCTTTATCTTGTCGCCTGAACAGGTGCGAACAGGCGGCACATTCGCGTGGAATACGCCGATCACGATTGAGG
>JAPKMU010000304.1 GCA_026645745.1 Anaerolineae bacterium
TGTCCGCAAACGACTCATCATGACCGAGTCGGTTGTGACGGCGATCAAGATGAATACGCCGAGCAGGGCATCCTTCCAAAATTCGTTGATTCGCATGCGAATCAGGCTTTGTTCGATAGTGCCAACCAACACTGCACCCAACATCGTGCCGAGCACCGTTCCTGATCCGCCGTTTGTCGTGACGCCGCCGACGACGACCGCCGCAACCACTTGAAGTTCTAATCCTGTTGCCGCTACTGCCGTGATCGTGCCGTAACGCGCGAGGTACACAAAACCACCAAGCCCTGCAAGCGCTCCGCTGATGATGAACGCTGTGAACACCAAACGCCGCGCCGGAATACCCGCAACTTCCGCCGCTTCCGGGCTTGAACCCACCGCATACAAGCGTCTGCCGAACGAGGTGTACATCAGAATGATCTGAAACACGATGACCGCGATCAACGCGATCACAGGGAGCGCGCCGAACTCGACTTCGCCAATCGTGAAGACGTTTTGCTGCGGCAGTTCTTTGATCCAATCCGGCAGCATTCGTGTGGCAATCGACTGTGAACCCGAATACTCAACCAGCGCGCCGCGATAAATCGCCAGCGTGCCGAGCGTCACCACGACGGCGGGAATACGCCCATACGCGACTAAAAAGCCGTTGAGCGTTCCGGCAAGCGCACCGATCCCCATCGCCAGCGCAACAGCAGCGGCGGGATGCAGATCACGATTAAAACCAAACTGCTGTCCGATGAAGAACGCCGTAAACCCGACCACCGAGCCAACCGAGAGATCAATATTCTTGGTCAGCACGACGATAGTTTGACCGACTGCAACGATCGTGATAATCGAGACGGTTGTCGCAATGCGGCTGAACGTGCGCGGCGAGAAATATCCGTCGATCTGACTGCCAAACAGCAGCAGCACGAGGATCAAAATCACAAATAAGCTGAGTTCTCGTATTTGTTGGACGCGCAGCAGTTTCATGAGCTGATCCTTTCCGCGCCCATTGCGGCAGTCATAATCACTTCTTGAGTCGCCGCCTCACGGGGGAAAATGCCCATCTGTCTGCCTTCGCGCATCACCAAAATGCGGTCGCTCATCGCCAAGACTTCAGGAAGATCAGATGAGATCATCAGGATGGCGATCCCCTGCTGCGCCAAGTCGTTGATCAAGCGGTGAACTTCTTCTTTCGCGCCTACATCGATTCCGCGTGTCGGTTCATCGAGGATCAGCAAACGCGGTTTTGTGTTCAACCATTTGCTCAAGACAACTTTTTGTTGATTGCCGCCGGAGAGCTTTCCCGCGACATGCTGCACCGATGGCGTTCGAATATTGAACTGCTGCCGGAACGATTCGGCGGTTTCTGCCTCACCGCTGCCTTGGATCATACCGAAGCGGCTGATATACCCTTTCAGCATGGGCAGAGAAATATTCGCTGCAATCGACATCGGCAGGATCAACCCGTGCTGGCGGCGGTCTTCCGGCACATACGCGATGCCCATCTTGATCGCCTGACGCGGTGAGAGAATGCGGACAGCTTGCCCGTCGTATTCAATCTGCCCGTGATCCGCCGGAGCAACGCCAAACAATGAGAGTGCGACATCGGTACGACCAGAGCCGACCAATCCCGCAAACCCCAGCACTTCCCCCGCATGCAGATCAAAGGTGATGCCGGAATACACCCCCTCGCGCCCAAGTTCACGCACGGAGATGACCGGACGACCTTTTTCGCTCGGTGCTTTCGTGAACAACTGCCCCATCTCGCGTCCCACCATATCGCGGATTGCGCGTTCGGGCGTGACTTCGTTTGCGGGTGCGGTTGAGATCAACTGACCATCGCGGAACACGGTGATCCGGTCAGAAATACGGAACACTTCATCCATGCGGTGACTGATAAACAGAACGGCAACGCCGGATTTGCGCAGACTTCCCACCAGTTTGAATAACTGCTCAACTTCGTGGGCGGAAAGCGAGGCGGTCGGCTCGTCCATGATCAGTACGCGCACGTTCATCGAAATCGCCTTCGCAATCTCGACGGTTTGCTGCGCGGCGAGCGGCAGCCCACGCGCTTGAGCGCGTACATCAAGGCTGACATCCAGTTTTGCCAGCACCGCTTCAGCTTCACGGTACAGCTTGCCCCAATTGACGAGCGCGCCGCGCCCCCGGTGACTGATAAAGATGTTTTCAGCAATATTCAGATCAGGGAAAACCAGCGGCTCTTGATAAATCGCGGCGATCCCGTGCCCTTGAGCGTCCGCTGAACTCCCCAAGTGGATCGGCTGACCATTAAGCAGAATCTCGCCTGAATCCGGTTGGTAAATCCCCGTCATGATTTTGATCAGCGTGGACTTTCCTGCGCCGTTTTCGCCCAGCAGGGTATGAACTTCGCCGGGGTACAACACGAGGGAAACATTGCTCAACGCTTGAGTCGCCCCAAAGCGCTTGGAGATGCCGCGTATTTCGAGCAGTGGAGGCGTCATCTTTTCTCTGCAATCAAGTGTATTGTGGAACAGAATCTCTTTATCAACCTGACTCTAAACCCAATCGCCAACTTTCGCAAGCAGTTTCGAGGATTTTCAACAATAATCACCAATTTTCACCGACAACGCGCGCAAAAGCGTCTGAGGTGTCACCGGTGACGCGGAAAATCCGCTACACTAGAGAGGTGATCAACCCGTACCCGATCAGGCAGGCATTATGCAGCAGTCCGCAAGCGCTTATGAACGACATCAGGCGATCCTTGATCTGATTCGGCGCTCCGAAAGCGTCCGTGTGTCTGATCTTGCGGAACTGCTGAATGTTTCCGAAAGCACAATCCGAACCGATCTTGAACTGCTCGACGAACAAGGCTTGCTGATTCGTATTCGCGGCGGCGCAATCGCCAAGACGATTGATCCGATATCTGGTGCATCCCCGCAGCTGTCGCAGCGCGTGATGACTCACTCCGACGACAAGCGGCGGATCGCACATGCGGCGGCGGGCATGATTGAAGATGGTGATGTGATCATGCTCGACGCGAGTTCAACGATCCTTCATCTCGCGCCGTTTCTGCGGGATCGGCGCGGCTTAACCGTGTTCACCAATGGGATTGATGTCGCCCGCGCGCTCGTCGCTGAACCCTCAAATACCGTGATTATCCTCGGCGGCATCTTGCGCCCGAACGGAAACTCGATCACGGGCGAGATCAGCAAACAGCTCTTGCAGAACTACCGGATACAAACCGCGTTCGTCTCATGCAGCGGCTTCACACCTGAGCACGGCTTTTTTGAGATGAATTTGCAGGAAGCACAGATGAAAGCGCTCATGCTCGAAGCCTCGGAGCGGCGCGTCGTGCTGCTCGATTCGAGCAAAATCGGGCGGGCAGGGCTGACGACATTCGGCACGCTGGCGGATTTCAGCTACTTCGTGACCGACGAAGGCATTGACGAAGCGACAGTCGAAGCGGTGCGCCAGCAAAATGTCCATGTGATTGTCTGCGGTGAGCAAACCACGCGCACCTACGCGCCGAATGATGTTCAGCGCGCGACCTACCGCATCGGCTTTGCCAACCTGAGCGAAAGCACGCCGTTCAGCCGCGATGTCCGGCGCAGTCTCGAAAAAGCCGCCCTAGAAAACAAAGAAATTCAGCTTGTCGTCGCGGATAACGCGCTCGATCCGCAGGTAGCGCTGCGTGTCGCTGATGAACTCATCGCGCAGGACATCGATCTCGTGATCGAATATCAGATCGACGAAACGATGGGCAACCTGATCGCGCATCGCTTCCAACAGGCGAACATCCCGATCATCGCGGTCGATATTCCAATGGTGGGCGGCGTGTATTTTGGGGTGAACAATTATGTCGCGGGGCGGCTGGCGGGCAGCGCGTTAGGCAGCGCGATCCGCGAACGATGGGGCGGAGAACTCGATACCTTGATCATCTTGGAGCAGCAGCGCGCGGGTAATCTCCCCGCGATGCGCATCCAAGGTCAGCTCGACGGAATCACCGAAACCGCAGCACCGATCCCGCCAGAAAAGATTCTCCGTGTTGATTCAGATAACACATTCGAGGGTAGTTATGAGATCATGCGGCGCATATTCCGTGATCTGCCTTCCGATTCACGGATCGCGGTGATCTGCTTCAATGATGACGCCGCCGCCGGAACCCTTCACGCGGCGCATGATACCGGACGCGACCATAATCTACTGCTGGTCGGTCAAGGGGCGGATCGACGCTTGCGGGCAGAAATGCGCAAGCCGTCAACGCCTGTCGTCGGCGCAACGGCTTTCCGACCGGAGGACTATGGACGCTCGTCAGCCCGCAAAACGTCGATACGTACTACCCGCCGGAGCTTGAATACCCCGCCTAAAGAATCTGCGACAAGAACAATTCGGTGCGCGGGTGATGTTCGACATGGGTGGCGAAGAAGTGTTCCGGCTGCCCTTCTTCGACAATGCGTCCTTGATCGAAAAACACAATCCGGTCTGCGACTTCGCGCGCGAAGCCCATTTCATGCGTGACCACAAGCATCGTCATCCCGCTCCGTGCGAGTTCCTTCATCACGTCCAATACTTCTTTGATCATCTCCGGATCAAGGGCTGATGTCGGCTCATCAAACAGCATGATCTTCGGCTCCATCGCCAGCGCACGCGCAATCGCTACGCGCTGCTGCTGACCGCCAGAAAGCTGACCGGGGTATTTCTTCGCCTGTTCAGGAATACCCACGCGCTCCAGCAGTTCGAGCGCTTTTTGTTCGGCTTTCGCCCGCGACGTGTGACGCACCTCACGCGGACCCAGCGTGATATTTTCCATCACGGTCAAATGCGGAAACAAGTTGAACTGTTGAAACACCATACCGACTTCGCGGCGGATCGCGGCGATCTTGGCGCTGTTGTGGCTGACTTCAATGCCATCAACGATGATCTTACCCTCTTGGTGCTGCTCAAGCTGGTTAATGCAGCGGATAAACGTCGATTTACCCGATCCTGACGGACCGATGATGACCACCACTTCGGACGGCATGACCTGCATCGAAACATCGCGCAGAGCGTGGAAGTCACCGTACCACTTGTTCACATCCGTGCATACGATGATCGGTTCAGTTTTTGTGTCACGTGCTGCCATAGCGGTTTTCACCCATCTACAGCTTGGTACGGCGCATCACACCCGCGCCGCTTTTTTCGATGCGGCGGCTGAGTGCAGCCATACTGTAGCTGAATACGAAATAAATCAACACGATAAAGAGCAGACCTTCACGGCGCAGCCCAATGTATTCCGTCTGCGCGTACACATTTTCGGCAATGCCGAGCAAATCTGTTAAGCCGACGATAGCGACCAACGTCGTATCTTTGAACAGCGAAATGAACTGTCCGACGAGCGCCGGAATCACCGCACGGAGCGCCTGAGGCAGTGTGATCCGCATCGTGATCTTCCACGCGGGCAGACCAATCGCGCGTGCCGCTTCGATTTGACCTTTTGGGATCGCTTGCAAGCCGCCGCGCACGTTTTCCGCGAGATACGCCGCGCTGAAGAAGATCACCGCGACGGTCGCGCGAAACACATTCGGGAATCCGGCGAGGCGCGGATCAACCAGCGGGATCAACAACTGCGAGATAAACAGCACGGTGATCAACGGTACGCCGCGCACCACTTCGATATAGAGGATGCTGAACGTACTGACGACAGGCAGTGAACTCCGCCGCCCCAACGCCAGCGCCACGCCAAGCGGGAATGACAGCGTGATCCCCGTGATCGTCAAGAACAGCGTGAGCAGCAGCCCACCCCACAGCGATGTATTGGTGACCGGAATCGGACCGCCGATGCCGTAAGTGAGCACGATGGCGATAATCGGTGAGGCGATGATCATCCAGATCGCTGTCCGCTGCGATGTACCGCGCGCCCGAATTGGATGCGGCGACACACGATCCAGCGTGCGCGCAAGGACATATCCCACCGCGACCGCGATCACGATCAACAGTGCAGGGATGTTGATCTGCTGTAAGAGCGGCGCAACATACAATCGCAGATAATCGGCGGACGCGTTCGATCCGCGATAGCGGTTGTTGATGATCACGTTATACGGTACGTTTTCGCCGTCGATCTGCGGACGACGCGCTTCCAATGTAAACCCATCGCTCATGCGAACGTACTGTTCGACACGCGCCGCCTCGGTGACGGTTGCACCGCTTTCGTCCGTGACCGCACCGCGAATCAGGTTACGCTCGAACAGAGGGTAAATCCCGTATACTTCCAACAGCGTCACGCCTTCAATACCTTCCGGCGTGGTCTTGCTGAGGATATACCAACCATCCGTAGGAATTGTCACACTCAGCGGCTCACCCGCGAACGAAACTTCACCGCTGGCAACCGGTTCAAGCATGGTCGCATCGAGTATGCTCACCAGCACAGGCGATTGATTCAGCGCGTAAGTTTCAGTCACAGGAGGCACCGACTGAAGGCGGTTGAGTTCGCGCTCAAAACGTGTCCGCTGTCCGGCGGTGATCATGTCACCTGCGAGGATCGCGTTGAGTTCGGCAATACGGGCATCAGTCGTCAAGCGATTGTTCGCGGCGGCGCGCAGCAGGTTGGACGCATCATCGCCAAAGCCAGATAACCCGGCAAGCGCTGTGTCATCGGCTTCATATCCTGCCGCAACGCGCACCGTGATCGTTTCGCCCGCTTGCGCCGTAAACGCCAATTCGTTCAGCGGCGGCTGCGTCGAGGAGCCTGAAACGACAGGCGTATTTCCTGCCACATAATACGCGGGCGGCAGTGGGATCGTATTGACGATCACAGCAGGAGCGATAAACAAGAACGCCAGTACAACTACAGCGGCGATCACGATCCCACGTGATGCGCGTGCCCAAGCCGCCCATGCGATCCCGCCCGTCGCGGCGAACAAGAATAAGCTGACCCAGAGCCGCCATTCTTCGCTCACCGGATAACGCGCAACGAGAAACAATCGCAGGTTGTAGAGGATGACGTACCA
>JAPKMU010000305.1 GCA_026645745.1 Anaerolineae bacterium
TGCGGTTGCAAGGTGCGCAGATAGACCACCTCCCCGCGATCCACGTTCTTGTACTTCACGCCGCCCGGAAACGCCGTGCGCTGCATCAGCAGTTCATCCCCATCAATTCGGCACACCGTCCACTCGTGCCCCTCCCCGCCGATCTGCACCACATCCCCTAAGCCGATCTCATGCGCGGGCGGACCGTCATCCGGCGGCGGCTCAGAGGCTTGATTTTCCACAAAGCCCGCAGCTGCGCCGGCTTCTCCGTCTTCATCTTCCGTCAACGCTTCACCCGGCGCGGGCGCGGCGGTCAGCCGCTCGAACGCGATCCAGTGCGTCATCAGGGTTTTACTGCTGTTTGGGTTCGGACGGGTGATCCGTGCCTTGCCCTCTTTCACCGCGCCAATCGTGACGGGTTCGCCCGTCCCATCCACCACCACCCGATCCCCCACGTTGAACGCGGGCGCATCCGGGAGCGGCTCAACGGCGGGCGGCGCGGCGGACGTGGTGATCGGCAGATCGTCATCCGGCGCGCTGATCTGCGCCTTCGCGTACACCTGATATGCGCCGCTGCCAAACAGCGTCACCGTCACCCCTGCTTTCGTGAGGCGTACCACCGTCGCTAACCCGTCCGGCGTTTTCACCACCGCGTCTTTCTTGATGACGGGTGTTCCTGCTGTGCGTGCCATGTGCTGTTCTCCTCTCAGGTTCGGTTATAGGTTTGGGTCACGCGCCACGCCCCAAAGGACGCGCGCTAACTTGTTTCGAGCGGCGTACACATTCCGATTCTCTGCCCCGTGAAAGTAGATATAAACCGCGTTTGGAGCGTTGACCGGGTTGAGTAACAGGGTTGTCCACATGTGGAGGCGATAGCGCGCGGGCTTATAGCCTTTGCGCGCCATGCGGGTTTTCTTTTGATCGCCGGACGTGTTAGCAATCGGGTTCGCACCGACCGACGCTTTGAACTCGTCTACGGTTAATTCGGTGGTGCGCCCGCGTGCAGCGACGTGCAGCGCCGCCAGCGTCACATCATTCGACGCCGGGAGCGTCCGCCAGCGCCGGGTCACTTCTCCGAACGGCGGTGCGTCAATCGCGTCGGTGATCAGCGCCTCTACGTTGTCGATTTCGTGCTCTAGCGCCGCCAATTGCAGCGACACATGGCGCAGTTCCATCACAATCGCGGCGGGCGGTTCAGTGTTTGGCAGCCCGTCGATCAATTTCACCAGATGACGGCTTGCGCGCTTGTCGCTGTAAGCGTCCGTTTCAAGCAGCGCCCGGAGTTCTTCCGGCGTCACCGCGCCGTGAGACAATGCGCGATAGTAGGTTTCACTTTCAGCGAAGCGGGGAGAAAGCGAATATGCCAGCACCGAGCGCCGCGTTTTCTGCCGCACCAGATCGCGGGTTAAGCGGGCGTGTTGATTCACCAAGAGGCGAAGGCGCATCGTCAGCGCCTCGTGATGATGTTCGTAGCGCTGGCAGCCGCGCGGCGGGTTTCCGGCGGCACATTCGGCGGCGATCTGGCACAGCGCAATCGCGTCCAGAATGTCTGTTTTCGCCGCTGCAACGTACAAATTACGGTAGCGTCCCGTCGTTTTTCCTTCAACCTGCCAGATGCGCGCATCTGGGCGATACTGTCGGACGACCGCCGCGACGGGGGCAAGCAGATGATACCCGGTTGATTCGGCGGCGATCACGGCGTTCGGCGCGATCAGCGCGATCAACTCCTCCCACCAGCGCGGGCGGGTCAGGTCGAGAATGTGAACCGATGACTTGTCAGGCTTCATGCGTGGTGATCGTGGGGCAAGGCAGACATGAAGTTCGTCTTTGCCAACATCGATCCCGATGATGGAGGAATTGGGGGTTTGGGTCATTTATCGCTTCACTCTCTTGCATGCTAAGACGCGACGGGTATCGGCTCGAAGACCGCTCCTGTGAACATGCTTTACGGGCATCGCGTCTTAGCGCTGTTATAATGTTGCATCTCACAGGTGCGCGGATTATGTCATAAGAGTTATAATGAACGGAAACATCGACCGCTCAAGGAGCTTGTGTGTTTCCGACTGTGACTTTCATGCGCGCACGGGTGATCGCCTTCGCGCTGTGCGTGTTCAGCCTCAGCGCATGCGGCGGTGGCGATGCTCCGCCTGCAACGCAAACCCCCGGAGTTGACGCGCCCGCCGTTCAAGCGGTTCAGCCGACTCCGCTGCCGACGTTTGATGCTGCCTCACTTCCCACCGATGAAACAGGGAATGCGTTGATCGCCCGCGTGAACGGGGAAGCGATTCTTTTCAGCGATTACCAGCGCTCATTGGCACGTTACGCGCAGCAGCAGTTCGCCGTTTCCGACAGCACCCTGCGCTTGACTGTCCTCAACGAATTGATCGATCAAAAACTCATCGATCAAGCGGCGCGTCAGCAAAATGTCGCCATCACTGATGAAGAACTGAATACCGAACTGAACGCCTACATCGAAGCGGCAGGTGGATCAGACGGTTGGGTAAGCTGGCTGGCGAGCAACGGCTACACCGACGCTGAATTCCGCGATACGCTGCGCGATTCGCTCACGGTGAACCGGATGCGCGATCAAGTGACGCTCGTCGTGATGGGTTCACTGCCGCATGTGCATGCGCGTCATATCCTTGTTTCTGATGAAGCGCTGGCGAATGACCTGCTCACGCGCATTCGGAATGGGGAGGACTTTGCGGCACTGGCGGCGCAGTATTCGATTGATACACTCACCGCACCTAACGGTGGCGATCTCGGATGGTTTATCCGTGAAGAATTGATTGATGCTGATCTCGCGGCAGTCGCGTTTGACCTCGAACCGGGGACGATTGCCGGACCAGTGCAGTCAGCGCTTGGGTATCATATTTTGCAAACGCTCGAACGCGGCGACCGTCCGATTGATGAGGCAAAACGCCCGCAGTTGGCACAGGTCTTTTTCGATCGCTGGCTGACTTCGCTCACCGAGTCGGCGGACATTCAGGTTTATCTCCAACTCTAAGAAGAGGGACGGCATGGGACAGGGACGCGGCATTATCTACAACGTTCTCAGCTTGATTTTCGTTTTGCTGACCATCGGCTGGCTCTTGTTCGTGGTCGTGCGCATGATCGCACCCCCGCCCGCGACCGCTCAGGTTGTGGTGGATGTGCCGACGCAGATCGTACTGCCGACGATCACGCCGACGTTTACGCCGAGCGCGACCCCGCCGCCGACGGATACGCCGCTGCCAACCGATACCTTTACGCCGACCAATACGTTTGAGCCGAGCGTGACCCCCACCGATGCGCCAACGCTGACCCCCACCGATCCGCCGACGCTCATCCCGACCGAGACATTCCTCCCCGGCACACCGACGCCGGAGGGTCCAGCATTTGATCCCGGCATTCTACCGCCGAGCTTCACGCCGGTAACGCCGAACGCGCCGACCAATACCGCGCCGCCGTCCATCGCAATCGAGGTAACGCCAGTTACGCTGCCGACGAATACGCTGTTCCCGTCGATCACGCCGTCCGGCACGGCTAGCCCGGTAGCGACGATTACCGAAGCCCCACCGTCACCGACACCGATCGCGGGTGGTGCGACGTTGTCGCCGTTCCCGTTCACGCTGCGCGAACCCGTCACGCTGACGGCGAATTTTGCCAACGGCGCGGGGTGCTTGTGGCAGGGTATCGGCGGGCAGGTATTTGATACCAGCAACAACCCGCTCACAGGCGTGAGTGTGCACGTGTTTGGTCCCGGTGTGGATACGTTCGTCGTCGCGGGATCGAATACGCTGTATGGGTTATCCGGCTTTGAAATCCGCGTCGGCAATACGACTTCGCTTTCAACCTTCATTGTTGAACTGCAAACGTCCGCCGGAACGGTGATCAGCGATCAGGTACAGGTGAGCTTCCCGGCAACCTGCCAGCAAAATCTGGCGCTGGTCAACTTCCGCCAGACACGTCCTTTCTAGCCGATCATGAGCAATCGACCTGATGATGAGGGGGGCTTCGCTCCCCTCCCTGAAGAATTCCGCGATTACGAAGCGATTGCCCGCCGCAAACGCTCGAACCGTTTAGGCGCAAATCTGCTTACGCTCGTGTTTTTGTTGGCGACGTTTGGCGCGTGCGGTTGGATTATCCTGATCTGGAACGACCCGTATGCGGCGATCAACCCATTCCCGCCAAATACGCCGTTCCCGCGCGTCATCACCGAAACCCCCGCCGCAACCGCGATCCCCAGTGCGACGCTCACGCCAACGCGCGCCCCGACCGATATTCCAACGATCACATTCACACCGACCGAGACGATTATTCCGGCGACGCTCACGTTTACGCCGATCCCAGCGGGCGAACTCGGCTTGACGCTCGGCACACCCGGCGCATCCGGCGACCCCGCCGCACAACCGACACAGGTTCAGCCGTTTGTGCTTCAGGTGTTGAACAGCCAGCAGGTGTTTTACATCACCAACCCAGATGGGCGCGGTGGATGCAGTTGGGCGAGCATCACAGGCACGGTGATCGGGTTGGATGGCTTAGGCGTACTCGGCTACGGCGTTCACATCACCGGAGACGGCTTCGATCAAATGGTGGCGACCGGAAGCGATTCCAGCGCCGGACCGGGTGGTTGGGAAGTGCAGATCGGCGATGCGCCGCGTGAGGCGACGTACACCGTGCAGTTGATCGATCCGTCGGGCAGTCCGGCAAGCGAAGCCTATCAAGTCCGCACAGTCGATGACTGTTCGCGGAATATCGCCGCAGTGCGATTTATTCAGGTGGGAGGGTCGTAGTGTTTGATGGAGAGACTGCTTCCTACACGACGCTGAAATGAGTAAGGGAACAATGTCGCAACCCGTGAAATTACATGTTGGTCAAATTGCCGCGCTCGCGCAGGTTCCGATCACCTCGGTTTGGCAGGTGGTGTTGGGACGCGGAAAAGCGATCGATGCGGAAGAATTTACACGCGTTAAGCGCGTGCTCGATCAGTTGGATTCGTTTATCCTTTCGTCGTCGCAGGCGCAGGCAGGAGTCAAACATGTTGGCGTGGTCGCGCAGACGACCAGTAAAGGACTTGCGGGGGATTATCAAGGCGTGATCCTTGAAGCACTCATGCATGCCGTCGATCCCAAGCGCTGCATGCTGGTGAATTACTTTTACGAAAACGAAGATTTGGCAAATCTTGATGAATTCGTCCGCTTCATTGATGGCATGGTGATGCTCGGCGGAGCAGAAACGCAAGCGCCGGAGAAGTGCCGCGCCGCCAAGCGACCGCATGTGCTGATCGATCCCGGTCAGCGTGAGGTGAGCGAGAACGGCGCGATGATTCTCCTTGATAATCACACCGCGATTCGCGCAGTGGTGGATCACTTGGTCAGCTTGGGGCATTGGCGGATTGCGATGATCGCCGGATCGCTGGATAACATTGTCGCGCGTGAGCGGCTGGAAGCGTATCAAGCGGCGATGCAAGCGCACGAGCTTCCGCTAAGAGCGGATTGGGTGCTAGACAGCCATTGGACAGAGGAATCCGGGCATGAAGCCGCGCTGCGTCTGCTGTCGCTCTCAGAGCCGCCTAGTGCAATCGTCGGCGCGAATGATCTGGTCGGATTCGGGGCTGTGCGGGCAGCGCGCGAGATGGGCTTGCACATAGGCAGCGACATATCGGTGACGGGTTTCGACGATCTCCCGCTGGCGGAAACATGGCAGTTGACGACCGTTCGCCAACCGCTGCGCATGATGGCGGAAATGGCGGCAGACATGCTAACCCAACTCATGAGCGGTGGCACGCTGCCAGAGCGAATTGTCACCGTTCCATCGGAACTCGTGATCCGCCAGTCTACAGGTCGCGCGCGGCGCTGAGATTCGATCAGGGGGAGGCTCACTCCCCCTGAACTGCCTCCGCGACGGCGAGCAAATCCGCCGCACACGCCGGGGGGATCGTCCCTTCCGGCAGCGCTTCGATCTGCGCGATAAAGCCGGACTGTCTGCCGTCACATCCACTCTTACAGAAAGTCCACGTCATACACGATATTCACTTACAAACCAGAATCAATGAGAAGCACCCCTTCTTGGGTTTGAAGTAGCGTTTCTATGTGACCCGTCTCAGCATTCACCGATATTACTTCGCTTACATTGGCTTCATTTCGTCGCACAGCAATAAGGGTATTGCTGTTCGGGAGCCATTCGACTTGTTGCGCGGAAAGTTCCGCAATCAACAGTCCGTTTTGCCATTCCACGATGGCTGTCTGCAATCCCAAGTAGGCAATATATTGCCCATCGTCGGAGATGTGTATCTCACCCACATCATGAAATCGCTCACCACTGAGACCATTAGAAGCCACGCGCTGAAAAACTCCTGTTGTGATGTCCAGTACCACAGTGGTAAGCGGCGCGAAGATATCCGCAGGTGGTACAGCAATGACGAGACGACTTGAATTTGGAAAGACGGAGAACGTATCGACGTATCCATCAACACTTTCTGTTGAGATCAGCTCAAACTCAAGTGTGACAACATTGCCAATCACAAAATCTCGGTCGGGATTCAGCCAGACAAACGTTTCATTGTCTATCCATTGAACAGGAACCACTTGAGCAACCTGTAGAGTAGGGTAGTTACAATCAGCTTGAATTACCACAAAATCAATGATGCATAACGCAACGTCTGAACGCCCATAATCCCCCGTAAAGTAGGTCAGAATCGCGCGTCGTTGATTGGGAGAAACCGCTAAACTTCTGTAGCCCATACCACTCAAAAGTAAATCACGCCGACCCGTCAATGGGTCAACACGAACTAAACTAGATTGTATCGACCGTCTTGCCGGATCGAGTGGAGTATTCTCCAACAGAAAAATGGCATACGAAATGTCAGTCGGCTGATCTAGATTTGGTGAAGGGCTCGTTTCGATAAGACGGGCTGTGGACTCGATCTGGCGCGTTTCCATGTCGAACACGCG
>JAPKMU010000306.1 GCA_026645745.1 Anaerolineae bacterium
AGCAGCGACGGCATGCGTGCTGTATACGTTCATCCGACGACTGAAATTTCGACCACGAACGGCATTCACCGTCGCACTCTTGTACGGCAGCGCCACATTCGCCGTAGTCTATGCAAAAACGCTTTTTGGCGAGCCACTGACTGCACTGCTGATCTTGATCGCTGCCGTGCATACACACCGCTTGGGCGATCACCCCCGCCGCTTAGATGCTTTCGTAATCGGCGTGTGCATTGGCTTGCTCGCCGGAATCAACACCATATACGCGCTGTATGTTCCACTGCTCGGGATTGCGGCGCTGGTGTTTGCGCGCCCGCGCAACTTTCGCCAATTGGTTTCAATAGGATTCGCCCTCGCCCTTCCGGTGATGGTGAGTGCCGCGCTGCTTATGGCGTTCAACTTGGCGCGCTTCGGGGATGTGCTCCAAAGCGGCTACCGTTTTACCGAAGGCGAAGGTTTTATCCACCCGATCACAACGGGGTTATTCGGCTTGTTCCTCAGCCCATATCGCGGCTTGTTCTGGTACAGCCCGCTGCTTCTCTTGTCGATTCCGGGGGCAGTCACACTCCTGCGCGAAAAACGTAATCGCCGATCAACCGTCTTTTTTCTCGTCGTGATCCTTGCGCAGGCTTTGATGTTTGCCAGTTGGTGGAGTTGGCACGGCGGTGTCGTATGGGGAGCACGTTTCTTGATCCCGGTCACGCCGCTGATCACACTCATGCTTGCACCATTGGTCGAGAAAGCATGGTCAAATCGTCTGCTGTTCATGGTAATCGGCGCATTCGCATTCGTATCCATTTTTGTGCAGGCGCTCGGCGCACTGTACAGCCATCTGCCGCATTACGCCTATCTGGTCAACAATCATTTCACAGGCGACTTTTACGCACCCGCAACATCGCTTGAACCTGCCGTCTTCACGGATTTGTACCTAAGTCCGCTTGTCGGTCATATAGCGCTGATGGTGTCTGGTTGGGCGCTAGAACCGGTCGCGCTAAGGGAACAAGATTGGATTCATCTGCTGGCAGCCTTGAGCGTGAGCGGAATCGGCTTGTTAGCACTCAGGCAAATCGGCAAAGCGAGATGGATCATCGCGGCAGCAGTCGTGACGATCCTTGTGGCGCTAAACATCATCGGTGCGCGGCAGACAGATTCCGCCGATGTGCAGCGTATTCTTGCGCTCGGTGCATCAATTCCCGCAGACTCAACCGTCATCGCTTACACAACCGCGTACGGCGCGGCGCTCCTCGATCTTGAAGGGCAGCGCGAGGTGATCACCCTCAACGCACCGCTGTCAGACAATCGCCAGAACCGCCGCCTGCTGGAGTACGCACTCCGCCCCACACACGCGACACGCATCAGCTTGATCACGTGGAGCACCGTCACCGATCAAGCAGGCTGGGTTGAGCGGCGGTTGTGGGAGCGCACAGTGAGCCTTGCTGAGCTGCAAGGGTACTTCGAAAGCGAAACTGCATTCGATGGTCACAGGATCATCACCTTTCGCTTGTTGGGAAATCCCTTAACCCGCCAGCCTATAGAAGCCCAGTTTGGGAACATCCGTATGCAATTTGGGGCACTATCGACCCCGTGCGCCGTCTGTGCTCCTCCAGAATATCCGCGAACGCTGTACCTTGCGCTTAACTGGGAATCTGCCGAACCCCTCGCCAGCAATTTCACATGGTTCGTTCACCTCATCGACGCGAACGGAACGATTCTCGATCAGGTCGATCATCCTCCTGTCGGTGGGTTGATGCCAACTTCGCAGTGGCAGGTGGGGCAAACGGTCACAGACTGGATCGCACTCGACCAACCGCCCCAAGCCACCGCACTGCGTATCGGCTGGATCGATCCACTCACTGGCGCTCCCCTGCTCACTCCATCTGGTGAATCCTTCGTCGTGATCCCGTTGGAAAGCCTGATCGCGCGCTGAGAATCAAAAAGGGTGTGGAGTCATCTCGCACACCCTTTTCGTAATCAACGCTTTGCTTTACTTCACTTCAACGTCGCCTGAATCGTCATCGGAACAGCGGAAAGCGCCTTCGATACGATGCAGCCGTCCTTCGTCGCTTCGGCATGTTCCTTGAACGCGGCGGCGTCAATCCCATCCACTTCGCCTTCAGTCACAAGATCGATGCGCGAAATGGCAAAACCGCTTTCACCCTTTTCAAGATGCACATGAGCGGTCGTGTGAATGCGCTTCACATTGAAGCCGCCGCGCCCCAAACGCGCACCCAACGCCATCGTGAAACAGCCCGCATGAGCCGCACCGAGCAGTTCTTCTGGGTTTGTCATTGGCGCATCTTCAAAGCGGCTCTTGAATGTAAACGGACCGTCGAATGCGCCGCTGCCAACTTTCATTGAACCGTTACCCTCGTTCAGGGTACCTTCCCATGTCGCTTCGGCAATACGAGCAGGCATGTGCGTATGCTCCTTCAGTAGGTAGGTCTGATTGATGACATTAGTCTAGCAAAAAGGCAGGAGGAATATCATGTTTGAACGGCGATTTCTCACCAAGAGCTTAATTCCACCAGCCCCACATCCCTACCCAGTCGATATCCTGATGAAGCGCTGCATCTTCTTCATCAAACTCAACCGAAAGCCATAAGATCGCTTTCAGTGCCGCCCGCCGCAGATCATGGTCTGTATCAGTCAGTGCCGCGAGGATGTACGGCATCGCATCCTCATCGATCACCCACAATGCCTCTGCCGCTGCATGCCACACATGCGAATTGTCGTTGTTGAGCGCCCGAAGCAGCGCCGGAACAGAGGTCGGATCAGCAATTTGACCGAGCGCTTTTGCTGCTGCAAAGCGCACATAATGACTCGTGTCATGAAGCAGCGCGGCTTCAAGCCCTTCGAGCGCACTCCCGTCACCTGCATCACCGAGCGATTCGGCAGCGGCAAAGCGGACATAACTGTTTTCATCTGCTGCAAGCGCCTCGAGCAGTGACCGGATTACATCCGGATGTTCAATTGCGCCAAGCGCCCGCGCCGCCTCCCACCGAACAAAGCTGTTGTCATCACCGAGCAGCGCACCACTCAGCGCGGCGACTGCTTCAGCATCACCGATGCGCCCCAATGCTTGAGCCGCTGCGCGGCGTACATCTTTGCTGCGATCCATCAGCCGCTCGATGAGCGATTGTGTGGCAGCCGTATCTCCGATCATCCCTAACAACCGTACCGCGAACAACCGAACATGGCGGTCGCGCATCCGAAGCGCCTCAAGCAAATCGGGCATGTTGATCGGATCATTCAGTTCGTCAGTCAAGCGGTTCAACTGCTGGAGGGCGGTGTGCTGTTTCTCTTTGTCGTCGCTGCGGAGGTCCGCGAGGAGTTGGTGAATTTGAGACTTATCCGTCATGGCGATCTCCGTTTTCTTACCCTAATTTTATCCGTTTCAGCTTGGGACTTCAATTTGCAAACGTTCACCGATCTCTAACCAGTTGGCTAGTTGACACTTGCGCGTTTCCGGACTAATGTTTTGTTTGCACTCCAAATGATTGGTACACAAAAGATTGGCATCCCATGAAATATGATGACCAGCACTACCGTACCATGCAGGCAAGGATGCTCATCGGAGCGCTGCACCGGGCATTCATCCGGAATATGGAGGAGGTTCTCAGCGCGCACGAAATCCCAATCAGTCATTTGCAGTTCGGTCTTATGATGTCACTCCGTCATCAAGCGCAGACATTGAGCGAACTCAGCCGCATGTTTGGGCTTGATCCGTCTACACTCGTACCGACCGTTGAGTCGCTTGTGAAGAAAGGCTTTGTCCAGCGCAGTGTTGATCCGCTGGATCGCCGCCGCAGCCCGCTCTCGATAACAGAGGATGGCATACGCCTACTCGAAATTGTGCGAGCAAAGTTATCTGCGCCGCAAGACGATATCTTAACGGCAGGACTTCAAACCATTGGCGAGGAGCACGCAGCACAGCTTGTTACCCTTCTCCGGCAACTGGTATTAGCGCTGCCAGATGGCGAAACCGTCCTGAAGACAGTGTCAGAACGCATACAGCAGTACTACGAGTGCGCATCACGAAGCATCGATTCTGAACATTCAGCCTCGGATCAACGTTCTGAATCATAACGAGTTCTCAGTCAGGGGGAAAACACCTTGCAAGCAACCGCAGCAAGACCGTCATTCGGTCGCCGGGGTGGCGCGCGTCCCGCAAGCAATGGGGGCATTGGACGCGCTATCCGGTATCTCGGCACGCAGCGCCGTGCAGCCGTTATCACCTACTCCGCGCTAACCATCGCCAGTTTGGCGCAGCTTGCAGTCCCGCGCTTGATTCAAGAAATGATCAACGCGATCCAAAACGGGACAATCGCAAACAACATACTCGCACTGCCTCCAGTGGTGCGCGATATCGCAGCGGCGGCAACGCCACAGCAGTACACGATTCAGCAGCTTCAAGAATTCCAAGCAAATGCCGAAGGCTGGCTTGTCACCGCCACACTCGTGATCGTGCTGTTAGCCGTCACCCGCGCGATCTTCTCGTTCGTGCAGGCGTTTATGAGCGAAAACATCTCGCAAGGAATTGCGTTCACGCTCCGCAACGAGATCTTCGCCAAGATTCAACGCTTGTCGTTCAGCTATCATGACCGCAATCAGACCGGTCAGTTGATGATCCGCGCTACCGATGACGTGGAGCGCCTCCGCTTATTCATCGCGCAAGGGCTTGTCCTGACCGCTCAAGCGTTCATTTTGTTGATCGCTACGCTTGTGATTCTGTTCATCACCAATTGGCAGCTTACGCTGGTTGTCCTGCCGATCCTGCCCATCGCGCTCGTCGTGTTCATGGTGTTTGGCATGGTCAGTCAGCCGCTGTTCATCGGAATTCAGATGCGGCTTTCGGCGCTGAATACGATCCTGCAAGAGAACATGGCGGGGATCAAAGTCGTTCGCGCCTTCACCCGTGAGCGCACCGAGCAGAAGAAATTCAACAACGCCGCCGACGATCTCGTCGCGCAGCAGTTGAAGGTCGCTAGAACGTTTTCGTTCCTGTTTCCGGTGATCTTCTTGATCGCGCAGCTTGGGCAAGCGGCGCTCCTCTACTTCTCCGGTCGCGGAATCGTCACGGGTGATCTTACCCTCGGCACGTACCAATCCTTCAGCTTGTACGTCGCGTATGTCTTTTTCCCGCTCGGTCAGTTGGGATTCATCATTTCGTTGGTCGCGCAAGCGGGTGCGTCCGCCGGGCGTATTTTTGAAATTCTCGATGCGCGCAACGATGTCACCGACAAACCCGATGCTGTCGAACTTCCCGCCATTCAAGGAAATGTCGCGTTCAAGGGCGTGACGTTCCGGTACTTCGGCAGCGCCGAACCCGTTCTCAAGAACATCAGCTTTGAGGCGCAGCCCGGACAAACCATCGCTCTGCTTGGCGGAACGGGCAGCGGCAAAACGACGATCATTAATCTGATCCCACGCTTCTATGACGCGAGCGAAGGTGAAGTCTTGATCGACGGGCACAGCGTCAAAGACGTCACACTCGACAGCCTGCGCTCACAGATCGGCATCGTCCTGCAAGAAACCAACCTGTTCAGCGGCACAATCCGCGACAACATCGCATTTGGTCGCACCGATGCACCTGATGAAGAAGTGATCGCTGCTGCGAAAGCTGCCGCCGCGCACGACTTTATCATGAGCTTCCCTGAAGGCTACGATACGCCTGTTGGCGAACGCGGTGCCACGCTTTCGGGTGGTCAAAAACAGCGTATCGCCATCGCCCGCGCCCTACTCCTGAATCCGCGCATCTTGATCCTTGACGACTCGACGAGCAGTGTTGACCTGCAAACCGAAATGCACATTCAAAAGGCGCTCGATAACTTGATGCAGGGACGTACCAGCTTCGTGATCGCGCAGCGCATCACTACCGTGTTGAACGCCGATCATATTCTGGTCTTGGATAAGGGCGAAATCGTGGCGGAGGGCAAACATCATGATTTGATGGAAAGCAGCCCGATTTACGCCGAAATCTACAACTCGCAGTTGGTTGGGGACGCGGAAGCCGCTCCCACTGGTCAGGAGGCTTAACCGCCATGATGCTTGATGGGAATCGCCGCCTGCTGGAGCAAGAAACCAGCCGCGCCGCAAACATCGGCGCAACGCTGCGCCGATTTGGACAGTATTTCTCGCACCATCTGGGATGGCTGGTGCTGGTGATCGCGCTGGTGGTGATCACGACATGGATGCAGGTCATCTCACCGGACTATATTCAGCAAGCGGTGGACTGCTATTTCATCCCGACCCCTTATAGCAACTGCTGGTATGACCCGACCATCGCCACCGCGATTGCAAACGGAACCGTCGATCAAGTGCCGGTCGAAGCAAAACTCGCGGGTTTGGGCGGGATCGTGGCTACGCTCGCGCTGCTGTATTTCTTCGGCAGTGTGCTGACAGGTCTTTCGTTTTACTCGATGAGCCGGGCAGGTCAGTACGTGCTGCGCGAGATTCGTGAGCAGTTGTTTAACAAATTGCAAAATCTGTCGCTCAGGTACTACGGTGAACACGAAGTCGGCAACTTGATGAGCCGTATCACCAGCGACACCGATACGATTCAGCAGGTATTCGGCTTCGCGCTCCTGCAAGTGGTGAGCGGCGCGCTGTTGATGATCTGGATCGTCGTGCGTATGCTTCAGACGAACGTCCCCTACGCGCTCCTAAGCCTGACTGTTGTTCCGGTCATGTTCTTGGCGACGTTGTACTTCTCGAATCAAGCGCGCAAAGCCTTCCGCAAAAGCCGCCAGCAGATGGGCAGCGTGAATGCTGACCTACAGGAGAGCATCGCAGGCGTTCGTGAAGCACAGGCATTCAACCGCGAAGAAGAAAACATCGCGCAGTTTGAAAAGACGAACGCCGCCAACCGTGATGCCAATATCCGCGCGGCAGCATTTACCAGCGCCTTAAATCCGGT
>JAPKMU010000307.1 GCA_026645745.1 Anaerolineae bacterium
AACGCGACGGTTGGCTCAAGTTCGGGGTAATCGCCCAGATCATACGCGCCATCGCCAAAGGCGGTGAGGAAGTTGACCGAAGCGGTCATCGAATCCCCGACTTTGGAGAACACATGCGGGTCGCGCGGGGTTTCACGCGCTTGACCGCGTTCAAATATCACGCGGGCGTGATCGGTCAGGAGGGGAAGAATCGGGAAATCGGCGGGATCGATTCCTTCTAAGCTGGTGGGATCGAAGTCGCCGAGGGTGGGGGGTGTGAGGTCAGGAGTTTCTTGCGCAAGAACGCGAAAGCCGACTGTCCACAAGCACACAGCCGTCAGTACCAGAAAGAGCCGTTGTTTGAGCATTTTGTCTCCGGGCATGCGAATCTCGTCTGATTATAGCGCACCTGCCCGACTAGGCATCCGATTTCGATTACTTTATAATCAATGTCGAAATGTGCTGATGTACGAGAGCGGAGACATGATCAAACGACGGAATTGGCTCATGCTGCTTGTGCTGCTCCTTCTGAACAGTGCGTTTGTGAGCGCTCAAGACCCGATTCGCGGTACGACCGGGGAGACGGTGCTGAACGTGCGTGAACTGCCGGAACGCGGCAGCGCGCGGTTGGCGCAGTTTCAACCGCACACGGATTTCATCGTTGAAGGTCGCAATGAGTCCGCTGATTGGCTGCTGGTCTTTGCGCCGTCGGTTGGCGTTCGCGGGTGGGTAGCGATTGGCTTCATCACGTTTGAGCGCCCAGTCCAAGTGAGCACAGAAATCCCCGTCTCGAATGAGCGCGTCACGCTGGAAACGATGACTACGGGCGGCGATTCCGGTGCTGCTGCGCCTGCTGTCGTCACTATTCCCGATGTGATCGATTACCCGGCGGTCTACATGACCGATGCAGTGTGGCGCAATGTCCGGAATATCTGGGCACGTGGTCGCCAACTCGGAAATGATCCTTGGGTGCTGATGAAAGTCGGTGAAAGCAACTCCGCCGGAACGGTTTACCTGTGTAATTTTGAGTGGCGGGCATATTCGCTCGGCACGTACACCCATCTTCAAGGGATTGTCGATAACTTCAGCGCGACCGGTTCGTTATGTCGTTTTAATGCGTCCGCCCAAAACGGCTTTGCGACCGTCAACGTGCTTGATCCGCTGTTCGCGCCCGCCGATATTTGCCAGCCGAATGAAAGCGCACTCGCGTGCGAGATTCGGCGCTCGCGCGCGTCATTTGCGTTCATTTATATGGGACTGCCGGATACGGGCATCCTGACCGTAAGCGAATTCAACCGCAACATGACGACCATCGTGAATACGCTCACACGCGCCGGGGTAATCCCGATCTTGGCGACATGGCCCACCGCTGATGTGTTCAATGGAAACAACCTGCCGCAGCTTTTTAATGAGGAGATTCGCGCCGTCGCCCGCGCCTTGAGTGTGCCGATGCTTGATTTCCGCGCCGCGCTGTACAACTATCCGAATCACGGCACGGGATCAGACGGCTATCACCTTTCGGTACGCGATGAAACCCGCAGTGAGTTCGGCGGCGATGAACTCCAGTATGGGCGCACCTACCGCGAACTCCAATCCTTGCAAATTCTGTATGACATCATGAGCGCAGTGGGCTAAATACGCTGTGCCTCGAAAGACCCCTATGACAAAAACTCACGCCAGCGGCGTGCGTGCGATGATCAGCGTGGGCGTAAGCGCCCTGTTGATCAGCGCTTGCACGCTGACTCAAGAAACACCCACGCCAACTGCAACGCCGACGGCGACCGCGACGGTTACGCTCACGCCAACGGCAAGCCCGACGCCGACGCTAATCCCGACAGATACTCCGACGCCCTCGCCAACGCCGATCATTTCGCTGATTCCGCCCGAACTCGCCGTGGGCGACGGATTGATCTATGTGCGCGCCGTGCCAAATACGCTGTTCCCCGTGACGCGATCCGTCAATCTCGACTCGACATGGGAGGCGGTTGGGCGCTCATCGGACAGCCAATGGTTAGAAGTCCGCTTTGATGATGGTTTCACAGGCTGGATCGTGCTTCTCCCCGGTGAATATAACGTCGATCTCGGTGCACTGCCGATCAGCGGCGAATCGGTCATCGCTGACCGGATCGCGCTCGTCAGCGATGATGCGCACCCGTTCTATAACGAAGCAGGGGACGGTGTTCACGGCAATCTACCGCACTTGTCAGCGCTGCGAGTCGATATGCGCACCGAAGACGGCGCTTGGCTGCACGGGGCGGACAGTGAAGGGCGCGTCGGGTGGGCGGCGAGCGAAGGCTTGCTCCTCACGTTTGATCCACAAGCGCTCACGGTAGGGACGTTTACGGTACTGGTTGAGGCTGAACCAAACGCGCGCGTCCGGTTGGATTCGGGTGGGCTGCGCTTGCGCCAATCCCCAAATACCGATGCAACGGTGCTGTTCAACCTGACGGCGGGCGCAGAATTGATCGTCAGCGAACGCACGACCGATAACGCATGGGTGCTGGTCGAACTGCAAGAAGGCTATCGCGGTTGGGTGTCGGCGTCGTATGTCGAAATGCTCGAAGGCGATCTGAGCGGTATTCCTGCCAATCCGAGTCCGCAGCCCGTCCCCTATTTTGTTCCTCCCACACCAGAAGGCGGCGTTTCGGTGGCGGTGGTGTACGGTGGTGCGCGCCAGATTTACTTAAACGGTCAGGCGATGGGCAACCGCGCGAATGTGTTCAGCACGGTGGGCGACAGTTTGACCGATACCCCGTATTTCTTGCGCGAGATCGTGTACGGGTACAACCTCGGTGATTACGGCTATCTGCTGCCGACGCTGAATTTCTTCAACGTCGATACGGGGTACGGCAACGCTTTTCAGCGGCGCGCGATTTCGACTCGATCTGGTTTTAGCACGTTCAGTGTTGTTGTCGAAAATCATCCTGAATATGCGGAATGCAATCCGGGCGAACTTCTGCTTGACTGCGAGTACCGCCTTGTGCGTCCGGCATATTCGCTGATCATGATCGGGACGAATGACGCACCCGCTCACGACAGCGCAACCTACCGCGCCAACCTGACGCGCATCCTTGATATCAGTATCGCGCACGGCGTTGTGCCGATCCTCAGTACGATTCCGCCGCGCGTGGACTTTAACGAGCGCGTCATCGAATACAACGCGATCATCGTTCAACTTGCGCAGCAGTACGGTGTTCCGCTGACGGACTTAAATACCGCGCTGTTGGCGCTGCCGAATCGCGGCTTGGACGGCGACGGCGTGCATTTGTCGATTCCGCCCGGAGCACCCGCGTCCACCGTGACGTTTACGGCGGAAAACTTGCAGTACGGGACGACGATGCGCAACTTAACGGCGCTGCAAGCGCTGGCACAGGTGGTGAGCGAAGTCGGCTACTAAAGAGATTCGCCCAAAAAGTCGGCAATCTCCTCAAGCGTCATCGCTGCGCCCTGCGCTGCGGCGCGGTTGTGAATATCCTCCGGGAGGCTCGCCCGTAACGCAGCCCGATTGATCTTGTCCCGTCCGGTTGGGAAGCGCAGTCGGTAGCGTTCCGCGATGTTGTCTGCCGCACTGATCAAGATGACTGCCGCTTCCGAGCCGCCTGTTTCAGACAGCAGCCGACCGAGGCAGTACAGCCCTTCAGCAATTGGCTGTGGGCGGTTGATCTTCACCAGCATACTGAGCGCTTCCCGGTAAGCAGCTTCGGCATCGCTGTGTTTTGCCGTCGCGCGCAGAATATCCCCGTGTGTGAGGAGTGTTTGACTGAGATAGTGATTCGCCTGATTTTGGCGCAGCGCTTTGATGCTCGCTTGAATGGCGGTTTGCGCTTCATCGAGCCGCTCTTCGATCAGTGCTAGTCGCGCCATTGCCTCTTGGGTTAAGCCGATATGCTGAATATCTTTCGCCTGAGTGACCAGAGAAAGACTTTGCGCCAAGTAGGTGCGGGCTTGCGCGGTGTCACCCAGCGACATCAACGAATGGCTGAGGTTCTGCAAAAGTCCGCCGATGATGCGCTTATCGCCAAGCTGTTCAGCGTACTGGAGTGCTTCAAGTTGAAGCTCACGGGCGCGTTCAGGATCACCGCGTTCGGCAGTCATCGCGCCGAGGTTGTACAGGACGTGAACCATCCCCTGTAAGTCTTGAATTTCTTTGAAGAGCGCCCATGCTTCTTCGGCGTATCCGATGGCTTCATCGTACATACCTTGTTCTTGCATCAGCAGCGAAAGATTATTCAGCACGGACGCCATTCCGAGCCGATAATTTACCTCGCGGCGTACCGCATAGGCGCGTTCATAATAGGTGCGGGCTGCCGCAAAATCGCCGCGACTCCATGCGATTACACCGAGATTACTCAGCGATCCGCCCATGCCCGCTTTATCGCTGATCGCTTCGCGGATCGCCAAGCCTTCTTTGTGGAGTGCTTCGGCTTTGTCGTGTTCGCCTTGTATCCAAGCCAGATAGCCCGCCCCTTGGGTTGCTTCCCCGCGCGCTTTGCTGATCGTGCCCTGTGTCGCATCGAGAAGCAGTCCCAACCAGCGCCGCCCTTCGGTGATGTGCCCGCGCATGAGCCAAAATTCCCAGATCGACGCCGCCAATTTCAGCCCTTGATCGAGCACTGCGGGAGAACCCGATTCGAGCGACCAACTGATCGCCGTGCGCAAGTTATCGTGATCCTGCTGAAAGCGATCCAGCCACAGTGTTTGCTGCTGCCCGTGAATGCGCGAATCGGGGTTCGCGGTCAGCGCGGCATAATAATTCAAGTGCGCGTCGCGGATCGCACGCGCTTCCGGCAGGCGCTCAAATGCAAACTGGCGGAGAAGTTCGTGCATACCGTAATGCGAATCATCCGAACGGAAGATCAGCGAATGTTCGAGCAAGAGCGCGAGTTCCGGCAGGGTTAAATCGGCAACTGCGGCGGCGGCTTCGCGGTCAAACGTGCCTTTGAAAACAGACAACTTCATCAGTTTGGCTGCGATATTCGGCGGGAGCAAACGAAGCGAGTCTTCAAATAATGCCTCGACGCTGCGATGACGCTCCGGTACATTGCGGACGGTCGTCGCAAGGAATTTCGGACTGATCATCTGAACGATTTCGCCTACCGATAGAATGTGCAGCCATGCTGCCGCCAATTCGATCCCCAGCGGCAGCCCTTCAACAGCATCGCAGATGTCGACAATCGCTTCTAGGTTGCCGTTGAGCGCGAAACCCGGCTGTACGCGCCGCGCGCATGCCATGAACAACTGCACCGCGCCGTACCCAGCGGCGGATTCACTTGGTGACGGGGGAACTTCCATGCCGCCAATCGTGAGCGTCCATTCTTCCTGCAAGCGAAGCCATACGCGCGAGGTGACAAGCATGCGCACATTCGGCGCATTTTGGAGCAGTTCCGAAATCAGCGCGGCACGCTCGACTAGGTTTTCAAAGTTGTCCAGCACGAGTAGGAGTTCACGCTTGGCAAGATGCGCGATCAATTCAGCGCGGGGGTCACTGCCAATCGTCAGCCCGATCTGGTTGGCGATCTCGATCTCCAACATTTCACTCTGCTGCACGGCAGCCAGTGAGACGAACTGCACGCCATCCCGAAAATTGTCTACCAGTTCTTCAGCGGCACGCATCGCCAACCGTGTTTTTCCCGTTCCACCCATGCCGATGATCGTCAGCAGACGGCATCCCGGTTGACGCATCTGTTCGATTACACCCTGCAAGTCGAGCGGACGCTCAACAAACGGCGTGGGCGGCGGCGGCAGACGCACCTGTTTCGTCCGCTGCTGCGTGTTTGTCGTGATCTGCTCGGTTTGAATTTGGGCGTATAACTGGGTGGTTTCTTCATCCGGCTCAACACCAAGTTCATCGCGCAGCACCCGCACGCAAGCCTCATATTGAGAGAGCGCCGCACTCCGCTGGTCAGACGCGGTAAAGAGGCGCATCAATGTGCGATGTGCGCTTTCCCTCAGGGGATCAATGCTCAAAAGCCGCTGCGCGTGTGTAATCCCTTCGGCGTGATCGCCAACTTCAAGCTCTGTTTCGGCAAGCTGACTCAGCGCTCCGGTGACCATCACGCGGAGACGCTCCGTCTCTGTGACTTGCCACTGCTCAAAGCCTTCCGCATCGCGGAGGTGGAAGCCCGCGAGAAATTCCCCTTTATAGAGGTCAACGGCGGTGCATAAGCGGCGCATGGCAGCGGTCGAGGTATCTGTTCGGCTGGCAGCGACCGAATCGGCTAACACCTGACTGTCTACCCAGATGGGGCTTTGCGGGTCGATCATCAACGATTGGCGTGTGATGATCAGATAATCACTCACATACTGATTAAGATCGACCAGCGCGGTGCGTAAGTTTCCCATCGCCCGCGCCTGCGAGACGCTGTTCCACAACAAGTCTGCCAGCCGTTCGCGTGAATGTTCACGGCGTTCTAGGCAGAGGTAAACGAGAAGTGCTTCTCCCTTGCGCGTACTTAGGCGCACCGGCTCACCCTTGTGCCGAATGGTTAAGCCGCCCAACGTAAACAGCTCCAATGATGCCCCGACCACCACATGAACCTCGGTTAGCCCAATGCCTGACTTCGATACTCATCAGGATAGCACGAAATAGACCTTAAGAGGCTTATCGTCGTTCATACGTATGGCGTGATCACACTGCCTAATCTTCATTGACGTATTCTTCGATTCAGCCTTAGTATCAATGAAGAATTGTGCGGCACTTTGTTTCCGCGATGTGGACTGCGAAGGAGATGGAGAATGCAATCATTTCTATACATCGAGGACGACGCTTTAAGTCGTCAGGTGTTGAACATCATTCTCACACTTCAAATGGGTTATCCCGAACAGGTGGTGACTGTTTTTGAGGACAGCACGGATTATGCAGCACGGATTGAAGCGCTGCCGCATATCCCAGATATCGTGTTTTTGGATA
>JAPKMU010000308.1 GCA_026645745.1 Anaerolineae bacterium
GAGGCGCTGGAGACGCTCTATCGCGGTTTTCCTGATCTGAGCCGGGTCACGCCCGATCTCGCGCCGACGTGTGAAACGGTCTGTGATGTGTTGGGGAGTCTGGGTGACAAGCCCGCGATGCAAGCCATCGCCCGCGACCTTGCCGATGAGATCGCCGGGCTGTGTACCGGATCGGGACCGTGGTCGGCATTTCTGAATGGAACAACCAATGTCGATCTGACACGCGGCGGGCGTGACTGGATCAGTCCACGTGTCTTCTCGTTCCACGAACTGGAAGGCGATCCGATCTTGCAAGCGCTGGCGTACACGCAGGTCTTGAGTGCAATTCGCCGTGACAGCCTGATCGACGAGCAGCCGCGCATCATCGCCGTCGATGAGGTCTACCGCTTGATGCGCCATCCGTCGCTCTTGGACTTCCTGATCGAAGCCGCCAAGACGTTCAGAACACGCCGATCGAAATTAATCTCAGTCGATCAACAAATGTCTGTGTTCCTCGAGGGTAAAGCCCGCCTGATCTTCGAGAACTGCCCGATCCGCGTGATTTTCTCGCAGCGGCAGGGCATGAACGTGTTCCGCGACGATGCCGCCTTCGCCCACTTCAACCAGCAGCACCGCGACATCATCGCCCAGCTGCCGCGCTTCCATTTCGTCCTCGACATCCAGGACGAAGGACTTTTCTACCTTTTTGGCAAGTCCAGCCCGGGCGAGCTGGCTCGCTTCCGTACGACGTGATCGAAAGCTGAGGGAGGAGAGATGACATGCCGGCGAAAAACGCGGCGAACGCGCCGTGGCAAGACCTCGAAAAACAGGCGTACCACGCCTACCGCGAGTGGCCGATCTGGCTCGCGCTGCGTGAGCGGGAACTTGCCGAACGTGGGGCTGCCCCGCGAGCGGACAAGCGCCCGCCGCAAACTGCGGCTGCTGCTGAGAGAACTGAACGCGCGCCGTCTGGCGCGGTTGGAAAGGAAACTGCTGAATGAAAATCGTGATCGTCGAAACATCCGCGCAGGCGAAGCGGTTGAGTGACGCGCTCGGTGAGGGCTGGCATGTCGAACCGTGCTCCAGCATGGTGCGCGACCTGCCTGCCGACCAACTGGGAATCGATCTGGAGGCGGATTTCCGCCCGTCCTTCGTCGTCGTGCCGGGCAAGGGCAATCTCGTCCGCCGCCTGATGAAGGCGCTTCGCGATTGCGAAGCGGTCTACGCGGCGATGCCGCCCACCCGTGAGGGAGAAGCGCTGGCGTGGCATATGCTGGCGCTCTCGCCCGATATCAAGGATAAGCCGGTCTACCGGGTGCTGCTGACCGCGCTTACGCCCGACGCGATTCGCGCCGCCTTTGCTGCCCCGCGTCCGCTGGATATGAAGCTGATTGAGGCATACGCAGCGGAGCGCATCGTCGCCCGCCTCGTTGGGTGGACTATCAATGCGGCGGCGCGCCAGGCGCTCGGATTCAAGACTGCCTTGACAGTTGACGGCATGGTCGCGCTGCGCTTGCTCGCTGAGCGCGACGCGCAGACTGCCGCGTTCACGCCGGAAACGCGCTGGCGGGCAAGTGTGTCGTTCGTGTCCGATGGCATTCCATTCACTGCAAACGTGCTGAACGCGAAAGGAGCGCCGCTGGCGATCCGCACTGCGGAACAGGCGGGTCAGCTTGAGACGCTGCTCAAGGGCGGTCAGTTCTGGGTCGATAAGACCGGGCAGACGCTCAAAGCGCAGCCTGCACCCGTTCCCCTCACGCTGCGGGGTTTGATCGAAACCGCTGCCCGTGATCTCGATCTCATGCCGGAAGATACGTTGGGGCTAATCGCCACGCTGTATGACGTGGGATGGATTACTTATCCCGACAGCGTACCGCCGTCGTCGTTGGGTGAAGCTGCGAAAGCCTACATCCGCCGCGAATTCGGCACCGAATATCTGGCGGCAGAAACGCCTTTGACTACCGGAATCGCGCCTGCTGATGTGAGCCGCACCCCAGAGGCACTGCCGGGCGATGGCGCGGCGGTCTACGCGCTCATCTGGAAGCACTTCATCGCGGCACACATGCCGCCCGCGCAGGACAAGTTGATGGGCGTGCGGATTCTGGTCGGTGCGTCGAAAGACAATCCGTATCCACTGGAACTGCGGGCGACGGCGGCGCTGCTCTACTTCGATGGCTGGCGGCGCGTGCTGCTGTCCGATCGTCAAGACGCGGTACTGCCGGTTTTGCCACAGGGAACAGCTTTGCTGCCCACCAGCATCACGGTTGAAGCGGCGACGAGTGAACCGCCCATGCTCTTCAGCGAAGCGGCACTGATCGGCGCGCTGGTGGAGTGCGGTGTCAACGTGCCCGCTGCGGTCGCTGCGCTGAGTGGACTGCGTGCGGCAGGATATGTGGATGGCGAAATCTCACTGAGCCTGACCGAAGTGGGGCAGACGGTCGTGGCGTATCTGCTGGCGAACTTTGATGAACTGACTGCCCTCGCTTTTGCCCGTGAGTGGGCTGCCGATCTTGAGCACATCGCATCGGGTGAGCGTCAGCGGGTCGAGGTGCTGCACGCCTTCTGGTCGCGCTTCGGAGGGGTATTGCGTCCTGCGCCTGCCGTCCGTGCAGCGGCGGAGCACAAGCCCATCGTCCTGCGTCCAGCGGAGGAGGTCTAGCTCATGTCGAACCTGCGATCGCCGAACTGGGACGAACTGCCGCCCCCGCCCGATCTCGATTTCTCGATGCCGGACGATCCCTTTCCCGATGAATTGTTCGGCGGGGACACTTACGACTACCTGCCGGACGACGACCCGTTCGAACCATTTAGTCCGCCTGACTTGGAAGAAGTTGGCGCACCGACTGCGGCAGCTGCGACTTTTGACAGTGACGACGGCTGGGGCTGGCACGACGCGGCACTCATCGCCGTCGGACGGGTGCTGCCGGATGGCGAAACCGAGCAGTACAGCATCGGCGCAGTTGATCTGTACGCCAATGCCCACACCGGCGATCTGGGCGGCAGCTATCTCGAAATTGGCACGTTCGATGACATCGACGAAGCCGCCGCCTACTACCACGAACTGAACGGGGACATCCACACGCAGGGGCTGCTCCCGTTTCAAGTGGTCGATTACGCGACTGAGCGAGCGGCGGAGCGTGCCGCTGAACGCGGTGACCAAGCTCCGCAGTGGCGTGCTGCGGGTGATGTGGAGTACGCCGCCTACGAGGAAATGCAGTCGCTTGATGAACCGTCTGCGCCCGATCTGCCGCCGGACGATCTCGATCTGGAAGCGCTGTTCGTGGAACCGGAGCCTGTTCACGATGTGGCGGATAGCGCTGACGCGGCAACCTTCAGGGCGCTGCGCGACATCGGCATTGATGCCAATGGCTTCGACCCGGAAACTGATCCGCCGCCCTTCATCGATCCCGATACTGGCACGGCGTACTGGATCGGCGTGTTTCAGCCGGACAAGGGCGACCCCGACAACGCCGTGACCAGCATCCTCTCGCTTGGACGCGACCCGGACACGGGCGAAGTCGAGGCGCAGCTTGCACCGGTCGTGCCGGGCGATTGGAACAAGGCGTATGGCGCAGCGGAATACCTGCTCGGCGTGGTTGAGAAAGGCGGCATTGAGCGGGCGTTTGAAGCAGCGGAAGGCATGGCGCTCGCCGCCGATCAGCGTGACCTGTGGGAACGCGAGCGCGGCATCCCACTCGAACCCGATGCAGCGCAGGACTTGGCGGAGTATACCCGTGACCAGTGGGAGATTGACCTATGAGCGACACCTCCAAGAGTTTCTCCCTGCGGTTGTCGCCAGAAGATCACCTCCGGCTCGAACAGGTGGCAGCACGCTTTGCGCTGGATCGCACCGGCGTGCTGCGCCTGCTCATCCGTCGGGCAGCGGTCGGGTTGGCAGCCGATGGACGCTTCACCACTGTCGAACGTGGGCGCGCCGGGCGTGAATTCCCGGTGCGCTTAATCGAAAGGGGAGTTGATGACCGACTCTAATCGCGTGACCGAGCATCCCGATTGGGATGTGTATGACGATTTCACCGGCGCGGAGTCGCCGCACGCTCTGCGTGATCCGGCGCTGCCCGTGACGCTTTATGACACGCTCGTGCCGCTCGATCACGAGGAACAGTACGTCCCGAACCATCTGGACGCGGACGGGACGGTGCATTTCTTCGCGGCAGTTGATGTGTCCAACGAACCGGATGGCGGCGATCTGGCGCACGAGCTGCGCTACTTCCGTGCCGCGCAAACCGACGATGGGCGGTTGGTGCATGATGCCCACCCGGTCATGCCGCTGGACAGTCGGGGCGACTATTCCTTTCCGCGCCAGACGCTCGAAACCATGCTGATGGATGGCGATCTCGATAATGCGCAGGAACTTGCCTACCAGACGGCGCAGTCGTATGGACTGGCATTCCCCGAACCAGAGGCGCTGCCGCCGCTCAACACCGGCGTGGACTACGCCTTCGAGGTCGGCGTGGGCGATGACGGTGATCCGGCACTCGAAGCGGTCAAGCGCTGGCGCGACGGCGCGCAGGATCGCGAAGCCCGCCAGCCGATTGCCGGGTATGGCATGAGCGAAGAAGCGGCGCGCGATCAAGCGGAACTGGTTGACGTGCGTGAAACGCGCGGGTTGGAAGCGGCAATGAATCTTGCCGAGAGTATGGCGGTATCGAGCGGCGCGCTCCACGATGGGCGCGACGATCCACGCTTCTTCACCGAGGGGCCGCCCGACCCGTTCACCACCAATGCCGCGCGCGATCGGTCGCTGGATGAGGATACACAGCGGCTCACGCCGGTTGAACCCGATGCGGAGGTCGCTGCCTTCGAGGAACGCTTCGCAGACTCAGCCTACCGCCTGCTTCAGCCCGTCGATCCGATGGTCAACTACTCATTTGAGGTCATGCCTGCCGATCCGTGGACGTTGGAACTGACGGCGGACAAGTGGTGGCTGGAAGCGAATGGACGGGTCGGGCACGAGGGGCAGACGCTCAAGACCTATTCGCTGGAATCGTATGAGTGGGAGCGCGAGATCGAGCGCGAAGTCGCGGCGATGGATCGGGAGAACCTGCACCGCACCTATCAGGATGAAGGCTTGGAAGCCGCCATGCGGCGGGCGGAAGGGATCGCGGTGGCAAACGGGGAACTGAACGCGGATCGCGCCGACGGGCGGTTGTTCACCGAGGGTCCGCCCGACCGCTTCACGACTGCGCGTGAGGCGGAATTGACGAGCTTGGAAGATACGCAGGTGGGCGAACCGATCCGCGACATCACCAACGACGAGACGGCGGAGATGCCCGGCGTTCGTGTGCCTGATGCAGACTCGCCGGAACCGGGCAGTTGGGACGAACTGGTCACGCAGCAGCAGGATCGCGTTGAACCGGAGTCTGATCCGCACTACTGGCAGATGCACTATCGCCCGGTCGAAACGCCGGAAGGTGAGCCGCTCGGTACGGCACTGTTCGTGACCGAGTTCCCGCAGCTTCCACCCGACTTCGACGACTACATCGAAGCGAACGGGATGGATGATTCGGTCTATCCGACCGAGGCGCGCACACTGGAGATGGCGCATTTCGCCAGCGAGGACGATGCGCGCAAGTTCGAGACGGAGTTTCGCTCTTATCTGGTGCCGGGGCTGCTCGACGGACCGGAACTCGCGCCGGAGGTGGCGAAGCTCGAAGGGTTGTCCGGCGACTGGGAGGATATGGACTATCGCGGCATTGTGGACTATATGAACGGTGATCGCACGATTGTACGCGAAGCGGACGATTGGCATCTGCATAATCCAAATGCTGATCGCGAGGCGGTGGAGTTCGACAACCCACAGAGCAGCGTGGATCTCTAGGTATTTAGGCACGAACACGCTTCGTGCCCCAAGTTAGCTTTATGAAGCGCAAATGCATTGAAGTCCAATATACACATCCTTTTGGGGAGTTTGTCCCTTTGTGGGCACCAAATCACAAGTCAATCCCATTTCAACTTTCGTGAGTCACTGTTCTTAGTGACAAATGACACTACAGCACGGAAGTGACTCGGTTGTAATCTTATAATTAGTATTGTTAAATATTAAATAGGAGTGTGAGACCTGTACGCATCACAACACTTGGTAGAAGGCAGACTACATTGGTTGTAATTCAGTTACAAGTCGAATACTTATGAAATCGGAAGCACCCACCTCTTGCAGAAGACATTCCCGATCACCAGTGCATTTAGTATCACCATATTTCTGTCCTGATGTTGCGCATGGTTAAATCTTTGTTAATGTGCAAACCCGCTTTTGAAGGAGGATCACCATGAAAGCAATTGATGTATGGCATCGAAGGCAAGTAGGAACGGTGCCCATCTCCGATGTTGCTTACGGAAGTGGACAGTTTGTGGCAGTAGGGGGCCATAGTATCTTTACATCTGCCACTGGGGATGCATGGACAGATCACCCAGTCGCAAACTTGCCAGGGGACGCGGTCTTGTTCGGGGTTGCGTTCTGTGAGCCAAATCAGCATTTTGTGGCATTCTATACTCGATCATGGAATGAAATACCACCGCCGGATCCGACATGGGCTATACAAGTAGGGGCTGATGGCAACGTTCTCGGCGCTCCAACGAAAGTCGGCATATGGACAAACCGCATTTTGGCAGACGGCAATCTGTTAGTGGCCGTAGGGCTAGGCATAATGTATTCGGAGGATGGTGGCTGTACATGGCATCGGGCTCGGTCCCAAACCCCGCTCTTTAATGACACTGATCCAACAGTCTACCTTTCAGATGTTTGTGTAGGGGCAAGCGCCTCGGGGACGCGCCAATGGTTGGCAGTTGGATGGCACAAAAACGTGGCGACCGATCCGACGAGTTATGAATTGTTGTGGATAACCTCTGATGAT
>JAPKMU010000309.1 GCA_026645745.1 Anaerolineae bacterium
GGATCGCCGAATGACGGCGGGCTGGGATTGATCCTTTTTTTCGGCATACTGGCGCTGTTTCTGATTGATTTTTACGTGTTGTTCAGTGTCTACAAGACACTTCGCTCCGGAATGCGAATATAAAGATGAGCAGTTCATGAATGGGGCTTGAGGTTCACGTAACGTCAACGCTTAGGATGCTGCCAATCACGGATTTTGATTTGGGAGCATCCAATAATGACACAAGAAAACTTGATCCTTGTATTGGGCGGCACAGGCAAGACTGGTCGCCGCGTTGTCGAGCGCTTGCAAGCGCGTAATCTCCCTGTGCGCATCGGATCACGCGCCGCGCAGCCGCCCTTTGATTGGAACAAGCCCGAAACGTGGGGAGAGGCGCTGGCGGGCGCAACATCCGTCTACATCACCTTTCAGCCGGATGTCGCCGTGCCCGGCGCGGATGCGATCATTCAAGCCTTCACCCGGCAGGCGGTCAAGAGCGGTGTTCAGCGCTTGGTGATGCTCTCCGGTCGCGGTGAAACACAAGCACAAGCGTGCGAACAAATCGTGCAAGCATCAGGCGTCGAAACGACGATTGTACGCGCAAGCTGGTTCAATCAGAATTTCAGCGAGGGTTTCTTGGTTGATCTGATCCTGAGCGGTACGGTGGTACTGCCCGTCGGGGATGTACTCGAACCGTTTATTGATGCTGACGACATCGCGGACATCGTAACTGCCGCGCTGACGGACAGCCGCCACGCCGGACAAATCTATGAAGTCACCGGCGGGCGCTTGCTGACCTTCTCACAGGCGGTCGCGGAGATCGCCGCGGCGACCGGGCGCGATCTTGCATATGTGCAGGTGACGCCGGAAGATTTCGCGGCGGGGATGCGCGCTGAAGGTATCCCGGATGATTACGCATGGCTGGTCAATTACCTATTCACGGAAGTATTGGACGGGCGCAACAGCAGCATCACACACGATGTCGAGCGGGCGCTTGGCAGAAGTCCGCGTGATTTTTCAGCCTACGTGCGCGAAAATGCCGCGCTTGGCGTGTGGAATGTTCCGGCACACGTAAACGAGCAATAGTGAGGCGATTGGGAGAGGTGCGCGATGTTCACAGTTGGCGAGTTTGCACAGTTAGCGCGGGTATCGAAACGTCTGCTGCGGTATTACGACGAAATCGATCTGCTTAAGCCCGCACACACGGACTCAGCGACGGGTTACCGCTACTATACCGCCGAACAAATGGCGCACCTCAACCGAATTTTGGTGCTCAAAGACTTGGGATTGTCGCTCGACCAAATCCGCCGGATGTTGGTGGATCGGGTATCGACCGACGAATTACAAGGGATGCTGCTCCTCAAAAAAGCAGAAATCGAACAAATGCTGCGCAGTGAACTCCAGCGCATTCGCAAAATCGAAGCGCGGCTGCATGCGATTCATTCGATGGAGGAGGATCAGCCGCTTGATGTGGTGATTAAGCAGATTCCGAGTCAGCAGGCGTTGAGCGTCCATGCCGTGCTCCCATCGTTCACGGATGCGCTGGCGATGCACCGCCTGATTCAACATGCGCTGCCCGCGCGCGGTGATTACGGTCTGAGCTTCACGATCTGCCGCGATGCAGAAATCATCGATCAGAATCTCATCCTCGAAATCGGAAAGTTGATCGATACCCCAAAATCGAGTCATACCCCCGTGCGCGTCTCCGAGAGTGTAAAACTCAGTCTGCGCGAACTTCCGGCAGTCGAAGCGATGGCGACGACGATTGTGACCGGCGGATTGGACGTGATCCACGCGGGCTACAGCAAGATGGGCTTATGGGCACAGGCGAACGGCTACCATTTGAGCGGGATGCCGCGCGAGATGATGCTCAAAGCGGCTGCCACCCCTGATGGGAGCGATCTCGTCACCGAGATTCAATTTCCGGTTGAGCAAGCGTGAGCCACCCTGTAGAAATGCGCTAAAATTGGGCGCGAATTAGCCGCTCAAGAAAGCGCACCTCATGGTCGAAAACACAGCCGCCGCTCCGCGCAGGCGCATCCAGCAGGGGATCATTCTCGTCGTGATTGTCGCGTTGGCAGTCGTGATACGTTTGAACTTCGTCGAATCTCCGGGTTATGTATTCGATCTGCGTTCGTTTGCCGGATGGATGCGCGTGATTCAAACGAACGGAGTCCTCTCATTCTATGAACCGCAGTATCGCATAGACGCGGAGGATCGCACGTATCCCCCGCTTTCAACGATTTCGTTCGGGGTGCTGGCGAATGTATACGGCGAAGTTGGAAATGCGCGCATGGAAACGCAGCGTCCTGCGTTCGTGTCGCTGCTCAAAGTGTTCCCTATCGCCGCCGAAATCATCTTGATCGTCGCCGTTTACGTGTGGCTCAACCCGCACCCGGTGATTCAGCGCAGAATTTCGCTGGCGCTGGCGCTCTACCCCGCGCTGATCGTGATCTCCGGTTGGTGGGGTCAAGTGGATGCGATGTACACGCTGTTTCTCGTAACGGCGCTGATCAGCTTAAACAAGGATCGTCCGCTGTGGGCTTGGGCGTCGTTCGCGGTCGCGCTATTGCTTAAACAACCCGCGGTGTTTTTCGCCCCGCTGATCTTGGTGATCACCTTCCGGCGTTACGGTTGGCGCAAAACCATACAGGGGATCGCGGTGTGCGCTGTGCTGTGCTTCGTCGCGTTCGCGCCGTTCATGCTCACAAGCGGCGTACAGAATGCGCTCTCCCCGTATTTGCAAGCCGGAGGAACATTCCCGTTCTTCACCAACAACGCCTATAACACGTGGTACATCCTCGGATCGTTCGTCAAAGAAGGCGCGCAGGTCGTTTTCCGTGATCCTGAATTGATGGATGCGCAAGTCTGGTTTGCGGGACTCAGCTATCAAGCGGTTGGGCTGCTGGCATTTGCCGCCTATACCCTATTTTTGATGGCGATCATGTGGAAACAGGCAGAACAGCGCCGCGAATTCGTTTGGGCAGCGGCGCTGTTCTTCGGATTCTTCATGCTGCCGACAGAAGTCCATGAGCGCTATTTGTACCCCGCCGCAATTTTTATCCTGATCGCCGTCGCACAAGATCGGCGGCTGTGGTGGGCGGCATTGGGCGTCGGCATCACCTTTACCTACAACATCATGGCGGTGCTCAACGAAGGCATGATGCGCGATTTGATGCTTGCGCCAGCCCGCGTGGGCGTCACCTGTGCGCTGATCAATCTGGCGCTGTTCCTTATCTTGAACAGTGCCGTGATTTTTCCGCCTACGAACCCAACGCTGCGAACAAAGGCTTGAGCATCGGATAAAGACTCTGGTAGCGGGCATGTCCGGCGGCATACACAGAACGGTTGGACGACGGCTCGACCACCGCTCCGGTTTGCACCATCGCCGCGCATGCCGCCTCAACAGTCGGGTGTGCGCCGCTGGCGACAGCCGCCAGTACAGCCGCGCCGAATGCCGCGCCTTCGGTCGTCGTCACATTGACGATAGGCGCGTCGAGCACGTCCGCGATGATCTGCTGCCATATGGCGGACTTTGCACCTCCGCCGCTGATCCGCACCTGATAGCGCGACGGCAGCCCAAGATTGGCGATCAGCGCAAACGAGTCTTTAAGCCCATAAGCGACGCCTTCGAGCAGAGCGCGTGTCATATGACCGCGCGTGTGCCGCTGAGTCAGCCCGATAAACGCGCCGCGTGCGTTCGGATCAGGATGCGGGGTGCGTTCACCTGCCAGATACGGCAGGAAGAATAATCCTTCACTACCCGGCGGAACTTCTGCTGCCTCCGCGAGCAGCGTATCATAGGCGACATCATGCGCGAGCGTGTCCCGATACCATGCCAGACTGCCCGCCGCACTGAGCATCACGCCCATTAAATGCCACTGCCCCGGAATGCAGTGACAGAAAGCGTGTAAGCGTCCTTCCGGCTCATAGGCATAATCCGTCAGCGGCGCGAACACCACGCCCGACGTACCTACGGTCACGCCGAGTCGATCCGGTGTGACACACCCCATCCCAACAGCTCCCGCCGCTTGATCACCACCGCCGCCGATCACAGGCGTTCCGGCGCGTAATCCGGTTTGTTCAGCGGCAGCCGCGCTGACCGTTCCGGTCACGGCAGTCCCTTCAACCACGCGCGGCAGCCATGAAGCAGGAATCCCCAACGCATCAAGGACTTCTTGCGACCATGCACGCTTCGCCACGTTGAGCAGCACCATTCCGGAAGCGTCCGACATCTCGCTGACATACTCACCCGTGAGCATGAAGCGGATGTAATCCTTGGGCAGCAAGATATGTTCACATTGGGCGTACACATCAGGTTCGTGTTCGCGTACCCAGAGCAGTTTCGGCGCGGTGAAACCGGTCAAGGCACGGTTGCCCGTCAGCGCGATCAGGCGATCCGCGCCGATTCTCTGCGTAATTTCGTCACACTGGGCTTGGGTGCGCTGGTCATTCCACAAGATCGCCGGACGCAGGACTTCACCGCGCCCGTTGAGCATGACCAAGCCGTGCATCTGCCCGGTCAATCCAACAGCGGCAATCTCGTCTCCGCGCAAGTTGGCGGCTTTCAGCGCTGCGCGGATCGATTGTTGGGCGGCATGCCACCAATCAATAGGATTTTGTTCACTCCACATCGGTTTTGGGAAGTGGCTTTCGAGCGCTGTACTGCCGATTCCAACGATGCGTCCATCGCCATCGCTGATCAATGCCTTAACGCTCGTCGTACTTGAATCGATACCCATCACATAAGTCATGAGGCTGTCCTTATTCATCGCGCCGATAAGAATTTGCGGCGCTGTACGGCACAGAATCTATCCGCTGTTATGCTTTTTTCAACAGCTTCGAGGACAATACAGCTATTCGTCACGATGAGGAAATCAACATGAGCCATGTAACGGAACAGATCGAGCACTTGACCGTTTTGCCGCAAAGTATGGCGGTGTGGGGATTGGGTCAAATGGGCGTGGGCATCAAGACACCCCATACCCTCCTGTATATTGATCCGTGCTTGTCGGATGTGCTGCTCGATCTCTCCGATATTTGGGTGCGCGCTTTTCCGCCGCCTGTGCCGCCGGATCAACTGCCACCCGCCCATTACTACTTGATCACCCATGAGCACTTGGATCACCTTGATCCGCAAACAATCGCGCCTTACGCCAAACACGCCCCGAATACGCGCTATGTCGCGCCGGGGTGGTGTACCGAGGATTTACTCAAGCTCGGCATCCCACTTGAGCAGATCATCACGCCGCCCGCGCTGACGCCAATTCAGTTACCGGACTCGGATGTCACACTCACGGCGATTCCAGCGGCGCACTACGAAAAAGAATACGATGCGGAGAAGGGTTTTCGCTGGATGGGGTATCTCATTCAAGCGAACGATGTCACGTTTTATCATTCCGGCGATACGCTGATCTATCCCGGCTACATCGAAATGATGCGCGAACTCCCGATGATCGATGTGGCGATGATGGCGACCAATGGACGCGATTACTTCCGCGAAACCGAAGGACCGGCGCTCGGCAATCTGCATCCGGTCGAAGCGGCACGGCTGGCGCGTGATCTTGGATGGGATACGCTGATCATCGGGCACAATGATCAATACCCGTTCAACCGGATCACATTCAGCAGCGTAATCGCGGCACTCGAAACGGTTGCGCCGCGTCAAAAATACAAGCAGTTGCAGCCGGGTGAGCTGCTCTACTACGTCAAGTGACGAGCGTCCGCCAATCGCGGGCGGAGTCTTCGCAGATCGCGCGCAGATGGCGAACGCGCTCCCGTCCGGTAGTGGCGAGAAATGCCGCACGCTCTACGCCTTGCAGTGTGACGGCTTCGTTCCATACAGCGCGCCCAACGATCACACCGGATGCGCCTGATTCGCACGCGATCCGCGTTTGTAAGGCGAACGTATCGAAGTCAACGCCCGCGCTCAACAGCACCCAAGGGACGGAACACGCGGCGCTCACCTGCTGGCACGCGGCGCGCCATTCGGACTCATCGCGGCTTTGCGCGGCATCAACCGGAAACTGAAGTTTGAGCACATCCACGCCCATCTCGCTGAACAAACGCGCCATTTCGACCGTAATGCGCAGCAGATCGGCATTCCTGAGCGGTTGTGCGGGATCGAGCGAATAGGGAATCGGTTCTAAGAAAAACGGAATGTCGTCCGCCGCGCATTCATCCACCAAGCGGCGGACGATTCCGCGCTGTTTTTCAGCATTTCCCGCATCCGGGTGATAATAAAGCAGTAGTTTGACGCCATCGCCGCCGACGCGCTGAATATGGCTCACTGACCAATTGGGGATGAACTCGACTTCGCGCTGACTCGGATGCACATCGTAATTGGTGACTTCGACCGGTGCGAGTAACCCCTGCCCCGGTGCGATCGCGCCGCTCATAATACCCGCCGTGATCCCGAAATCAGGGTCGGTGAGGACGCCGGACGCGTCACCCGCCAGCGCGCCGATCACCTGCTGCTTGAATGCGGCAAACTCGGCATCGCTGATCGGCTGCGGCGCGTGTTTATCGAGCGCGGCGCGCAAATTGGCGCGGTGATCAATCGCCAAGATCACGAATTGACCGCCCGGTATCGCGCAGCGGCTGAGGTGACGATATTTCCCGATGGTGGTCATAGTGACTCCGTAATCCGCACAAAAAAGCTTGAATCGCAGAAGTAATTCCACGCCTCACCAAGTGATCGCAAAACACCGCCTAGTTAACCCCTCCCCCGACCCCTCCCCGCTGGCGCAAGGAGGGGAGAAAACTGCGTGAGTCGTTCCTTAGTCTGTGCACTCGTCGGGTAAAGCAGCCGAGCGACTCCCCCTCTACCCGCGTGCGTGGGAGAGGGGGCAGGGGGTGAGGG
>JAPKMU010000030.1 GCA_026645745.1 Anaerolineae bacterium
CCCTTGGCTGTGGGATTTGCCCAACGCTCGTGACGAGGCACGTTCGACGCTGCCGAATCGGGTCGATGCGCTGCCATTTTTCGACAATCGCAACGGCTTTGTCCTCGGACCGGGCAATATCATCCTTGCGGCGCTCCCACGTCGATTACAAATCTTCGATGCCGATACGAGTCTTTTTGAGCCGCTTGGCGAAATCCAGACCGAACGCCTAGAACAAGACCCGGTCGATGTTTGGTTTAGTACGTTTGACGATTTGATCTATCATCGTCCCGTCAACAGCCGCACAATGTATCAAGTCGATGGACGCACAGGAGCTGTTACCCCGATTCCGCTGGGTACGTCATTGAACGCCGTCGGAATGCGCGCCTTGAACGCAATCCGCTTTGGCAGCAGCGCGCAAATCATCGGTGAGCCTGCCAGCCAAACCGGAAATTCACTGCTGCGCGCCCTGCTTGGCTCGGACTACCAACGCAGTTACGGTGATCACCCGCTGACGGTGATGTTGATCGACCAACTTGAACCGATCACTGTCTCGTCGGATCAAACCGGACTGTTGATGTATATCTTGGACGAGACGACTGGGCGCGGCACATTTGATGTGATTCAGCCGGGTGACGCGGTGCGCTACGCCATCAATGAAGATCGCACCAAGATCGCCATCCGTGAATCGAGCGGCTTACAGGCAGTCACGATTTACGATCTGGCAACAGGCGTGTTTTTACGCCAATTCATCCCGTCACTGCCAGATAACGGGCGGCGTGATCTCGTTCAATGGGTGGACGACGAATTGATCGTCGGTATGGAGCGCTTCAACGCCGAGACAGGTGAAGTCATCGCCGCCGAACTCGAATACACCGAATTCATCGGCGTTACCTTCAGCACGGACAGCCGCACTTTGATCACATGGGTACCGCGTGCCGACGGCAGCGCCGAATGGTGGCGTTGGGACTTGGAAACCGAGGAGGTGATTCAGCGCGGCACGCCAAGCACTTTTGGCAGCCCGATCAGCACGATAGGGACGCTTGGTGAACGCGGTCTGTTCTCGATTCAGTATTTGCAGCCCGATGGATCGAGCTTGCGCGGCGTCGAAATCGTTGATGCACTGGCGGATACCCGCGAATCGTTCTTCTTTGAAGAATTCACGGATCGCACGATTGAGCTTATCCAGCCAAGTCCTGATTGGCAGCACTTTCTCGTCGTGTACGGAGAGGATTACCGCAATCGTGAACCCGGCGTCGAAGTAGCGATTTACCGCTTTGGTGAAGGGATGATCTGGCACTACGCGGGTTCAGATTTGCCCTATCGATCAAGTCGTGATTATGGCTGGATTGACAGCGATACCGCGTATATCGCTGGACAAAACTTTGGGGATGAACTGCCGGATCGCGTGTATGGACTGGAGTTTGATCCGTCTGGCGTTCCTGCGTGCCTCGTTGACGCCTTCCCGAATGACTGGACGCGCTGGCGCGACCTTTGGGAGCGCTTGACGCTGACAATTTCTTCTAGCCGTCTGATGTTGTTGGCGCGTGACCTTTGCGCCGCGCTCCCAACGGACATTGAAGGTGTAGAAGGCGTATTTTTCCCGACTGCGACCCCAACTCGTCCGTATGCGTCGCCGACACCAGCCGTGATAGCAGGTGTCCCCGCGTGTTTGACGCAGCGCTATTCGCGCGAAGCCATCGGCTACGCGCAAAGTTGGCGCGAAATGACCGCGGGCTTAACACCGGAAGAAATCGCGCAGCTTGAAGTGCTGCTGTGCGAAGGTTTGGGAAGCGGTGAAGCGCCGCCATCGGACGCTGCCGGAAGCGATCCGCTCACAGAGGTCTATTTGATCGATGTGAACACAGGCGAACGGGAAGCAGGATCGTATGTGCCGTCTGTCTCGCGTTCTCTTGCGGATAACGTGAGCGTGATCGCGGATTACTATCGGTTAATCGAAGGGCGTGTGCTGTATGAACCGATACTCAGCCCCAATCGGCAGATGCTCGCCTCGTTTGACGGATCGTATAGCCATATCACCGTGTATCAAGTGGTGACGCCGTATGAGACGATTGCCGCGTATGCGACCGCGACCGCCGAACCACGCACCGCCGACGATCCGCGCCGGATCGGGGTGCGCCCCACAGCAACACAACCGTTTGACTCGATTGGCGGCGCACGCCCGACGACTACTCCGACGATGACTCCGACTTCACCGCCTCCTGCCGAGAATGTGCTTGATCTTGCTGATCTCAGCCGCCGCGCCGAAGTCTGCGAAGGATCACTCAGCACGACGGATAACCCGCCGCCGGATTACGCGCCGCCGGGTGAAATCCTCGTCACATTGATGGACAGCCCGTATGTCTGGCGGCTAAATTCGCAAACGGGCGAACTCCGCCCGGATGAGACGATTCCACCGTGTGGTTTTGGCGTACCGTGCGAGTTTTCGCGCGATCATCAATGGGCGCTGATCGCATCGGACTTTGTCGCAGTTTTCCGCCCGGATGGTTCTGATCAACAGGTGTTGTTCAGCGGCGGCGAAACATCCTCCATTTACAACGTCTCTTGGCGCGATGACCGGACGGTTGAATTCCGCTATGAGGGGTATCTATCTGATCGACGCGATCCTGTAACCCTGATCCAAACGTACAACGTCGAAACAGGTGAATACTCCGAGCCGTTTGAGCCGATTCCGGGTTTCCGCATCAACGAACTTCCGGTCGAGATTGTCAGCGTGCAGCCGCCATATGGCGATCTTGTGTTGGGGCGGCAGAGCTTTAACACGTTGGGCGGCACAGGCTATAAGTATTTCCTGATTGACCGCACGACAAACAGCATTGATTACTTCGCACGCCTGTACGATCCGTCGAACAATAACCTCTGGCATGAGTGGCATCCGAGCGGCGATACGCTTTACTACTACCTTCCCGGAATCGATGATGTGTTCGTGTACAACGTCGCGGAACGCACCCATTCGCGGATGGACTTCCTCCCCAGCGGTGATTGGTCGCCGGATGGTCGCTATCGTGTCGAATGGGCGAGCGACTTGACACCCGACGAGATCGAGGATCGGCTCGACGCAGGGCAGCCTATCCCAACCCTGCGCTTCTGGAATCGGGAGACAGGCGAGTTCCGGTATGTCTGCATTCCCGGAATCAACGATTCTTCCTACTTCACTCCGATGATTTGGTCGCCTGATAGCCGCTACCTATTCATGCGTTTCGTGACGCCCGATGATGCCGAACGGCTCGAAACGGCACGCCCTCGCACGTTTATTCTGGACACAGAAACGGGCAGCCTTACGGAGATCGTTGGGATACGAGCGCTCGACATTGATCAATTCATCGTGTGGTGGATGCCATGAAAGGGGAGGCGATGCGCGTACTGATCTTTGCAGTGGTGCTTCTGCTCATCGCCGGAGCAGCGGCGGCGCAAGAAGGGGAGATCACGCCGACTCCTCCACCCGTGCCGGATACCGGAGTCTGGGTCACGACGCAGGATTTCGTTTCATTCCGTGCGGGTCCCGGTCAAGCATTTGAGCGCTACCGCGTGATCGATCCGGCGGTGACGATGCCCGCCGTCGGACGCGACACACGCGGATCATGGATTCAGGTTCAGTACGAGGGGCAGAACGGCTGGATTTACTCCGAACTGTTGGTATGGAGCGGGGACATCGTTCAACTGCCGATTGACGGAGTTGATCCGAATCCGTTTGTGCGTGTGTACCGGACTCAAGTATTCGTCCCGGCAGGTACACCGTTCTACTACCGCCAAGTAACCCCGGAAGACTTGTGCTGCTACGCACCAGAAGACGATACCGTTGAGATCACTGCGCACTTAGGCGACGGCTATTACTACTGGGTGCAGATCAATTATCGCGGCACGCTGTACTGGACAGGCTCATGGGCACTGGGGATCACGCGGCTTGGTCAAGACTCGTTTAACACCGCATATTTGTATGGTTACAGCCGTATCGCGGATCAACTGGAAGAGGATATCCAAGCGGTATCGCGGCGGATCGATGAGATCAACAGTATTTGGGTGCGTCTCTCGGTGGGTGACAGCGTTTCGTGCGGGGTGATCCCTGCATATGTCCAGTCGAGCCGCGCATTAGACGCCGAACTCGCCAGCGAACCTGTGTTCGCGCCGCTGGTGCGCGGGCTGCGCGGCGCAATCGATAGTGTGAACCGTGCGATCTCGCTGTTCGCGGATGCGTGCAGCCGACCGCCAGATCAGTTTTTCATCACCCAGACGGAAGTCGTCACGGCATTTCAAGAAATTGACAGCGCCGGACGCGATCTTGTTCTGGTGTCGTCGATGATCGCGCCGCTGCGCCGCCGCGACCCGGTCAACGAAATCCTGAGCGGCAGCAATCCTTAAATTGATCGTCACGTACTCAGAGGAGAACTTGAACCATGAAACGTCCCTTCATCGTGATCGTCTTGATCGTCGCATCGCTGACTCTTTTGACGACTGCCGCTCCCACACTGGCGCAAGACCCAACGCCGACGCCTATTCCGCCGATTTGCCTGAATTATGTCGGGCAGCCGGACGATATTCGCACCAGTTATTACATGGGCGAAGGGCTAGGTTACTATGCCAGCGGCGAATTTTCGCGGGCGATCAACAGTTTCACCTGTGTGATCTTTGAGATTGACTCGAATTACGCCCCCGCATATATGGCGCGTGCGCTCGTGCTGACGCAGCGCAGCGACTACGAACGCGCGCTTGAGGATTACACGATTGCCATCGGGCTTGGCGGTAGTCTGGCAGCGTATAACAATCGGGGCATCGTTTACACACTCCAGCGTGAGTACGAGGAAGCGCTGGCGGACTTTGACCAAGCGCTCAGCCGCGATCCGCAATCGGTGGTGGCACTGAATAACCGCGCGGTTGTTTACGCACTTCAAGGTGAGTTCGAATTATCGATCGCCGATCTAGAGCAGGCGATTGAGACGACCGGAATTGATGCGGTTCTCGCGGACTTGCAGGATCCCGAACGTGAACAGGGCGCTCCGCCGATCCGCGATTACGATTTGATCGAAGCACAGCCTTACGCCCTCTTGGGAATTATCTATTCGGCATTCGCGCTCGACAATTATCAGGCGTACCTGCGTTTGACCGGATCGAACGGGGATTTCCGCATTCAAAGCGCGGCGGGCGCGCTCGAATCGCGCTTCACGTTTGATCTGCGGCTTGATGACGGAACATGGCTGCTGGTCGCTGATTTCGCGCCGGAAGGGTAGGCGAGATGCGCAGAAATGGTTTAATCGGGACGGGGTTCGCCTCGTCCCTCCCTCTGATGATCATACTCATCCTCTTGAGTGGTGCGTTTGTGGCTGCCGCTCAGGAGTCTCCCGATGATCCTGTGGGGGTTACGGTCGAATCGTGCCAAGCGCTGACCGAACAGGTATCTGGTGCGCTCTCGATCCGCACGGATGCGGTCGCGCCGTTCTTCATCGGCTTGGGAGATGCTGCCTTTGCCGACGATGACTTCACTCCAGCGATTGAGGCGTATTCATGCGCTATTCTCGCTGATGCGACGTATGCGCCCGCGTTCATGAATCGGGGTTACGCTTTGTTCGCGCAGCGTGCCGATCCGCTGGCGTTGGCGGATTTCAATCGTGCTGTTGAACTTGATCCGGCACTGGCACAGGCGTATAACTTTCGTGGAATGTTGTACACCGTGCAGGGAAATTTTGGTCTAGCGCTCGGTGATTTTACAGTGGCGATTACGCTCAACCCGGATGATGTTTCGGCATATAACAACCGTGCCGTCGTTCACGCCGCCGAAGGTAACTACGATCTGGCGATGTTTGACATCGACAGCGCACTGTTGATTGACCCGGAATATCCCGCCGTGTATGCGACCCGCAGCGCGATCTACACCGCGCTGGCGCTGATTGATGCGGAAGCCTACCGGTTACGCGCTGGCGAAGCCGCACGTTACCCGAACGGAAGCCCGGTCGAGGTGATGGAAGGGCTGGAAAGCAGCGCAGAAACCGGAAGTTTTGCGACGTGGTTAGCATTCCTGACGCGGAGATGACCCCATGATCGCACGTCATATCGGTTTCGTACTCGCCGCGCTTCTGCTCTGCGGCATGATCGGCGTGAGTGCGCAAGACTCACCCGGCGGCGGCGTGGTTAGGGAGGGAAATCCTGCCGGGGCGGAGAGCTTCACCACCTTCAACCCGCTCTTATGCGATACGACCGCCTGCACGCGCATCACGAATCTGCTGTTCCCGTACTTGATCGGCATCGACTTAGAGACGGGAACACCGGGAGCGTTTGGCGGGATCGCGGAGCGGTGGGAAGTGAATTACGACAGCGATCCGCCGTCGCTTGATGTGTACATACGCGAAGACCTGACATGGAGCGACGGAACGCCGATCACCGCCCATGACGCGCTGTTCAGCTTTTCGGCGTCGCGTCTGGTGAACAATACCTATGGAAGAACTCAGGGGACGTTCGCACTGGCGGAACTGGTCGATTCCTATCACATTCGCTACAGCTTCCGCGACCCGGCAGTGTGCAGCGGAATCACCGATGTCAACACGCCGATTATTCCGGCGCATGTGTTTGACCCGAATTATGCCGACACGGTGACGACTTCGAATACGCCTGACTTTCAGTACGATTACACGATTCTGCTAACACACCCCTTCAACCGTGAGCCAAGCGTTACAGCCAGCCCAATGGGGATGCAGTTCGCGGATGTTAATCCGGCTGACTCGATCCGATTGATCAGCGAGAGCGGCACGGCTTACGAATATGTAGATGTGCCGAACCGTGATGAAGAGATCGACCGTTTCTTGCGCGGCGAACTGAACTTCACCAGCAACCCGCCGTTTGAGCGCCGTCCGGATATTTCTGCCGCAGCCGAACGCGGCGAAGTGGATATGATCACCTATCCGGGGAATACGTGGTACGCAATCAACTTCAATGTTGCTGATCCATTTGTCGGTCCATACCCTGCGTTTGATGATGATGGCAACCCGATTGATCAAGGCGTTCACCCGATCTTCGGAGATGTGCGTGTGCGCCGCGCGGTTCAGCTTGGCATTGACGTTCAAGCGTTGATTGACGCAAGCGTATACGGGTATGGCACCGTCATGGCTGCTAATCAAGTTCCCGGCTCTTGGGCATTCAATCCTGATCTTGCACCTGTGCCGTACGATCCGGTTGAGGCAGAACGCCTGCTCGTCGAAGCCGGGTGGGTCGATGAAGATGGAGATGGCGTGCGCGAGTGTATTGGCTGTCTGTACGCTGACGAAGGAGATTGGCTGGCATTCGATTTGTGGTATCCCGATGTCGCACGTTATGGAATCATCGTTTCTCTGATCAATCAGCAGTTGAGCCGACTCGGATTCTCGGTTAGTGCCAACAGCACCGGAGACATCAGTGAAATCGGGCAGATACAGACGTTCGACGCGCTGTTCCGTGTTTTTGTCGAGTCATACCCGGTCGAACCGGATCAATACATGTTGTTCACTGCGGCGGGAGACGATTTCAACTTCAACGGAAATTACGGCTCATACGCAACTCCCGAAGTCGAAGCGCTGCTGAGCGCCGCGCGCACCGAACCCACATGCGATTTAGCCGCCCGCGCTGATCTGTATCGTCAAGCACAGGTGTTATTGCAGGAGGATCAGCCGTATGCGTGGCTGTTCGTCGTCGATCAAATGCTGGCGGTACGGGCAGGGGTTGAAAATTTCGCACCCTATCGTCAGTATCCGTTCTGGAATCTCGATCAGTGGTTCGTGACCGAACCGTAAAGGGGGAGTGATGCGTGCCGTAAGACTGATCTTGATCATAATCATCAGTGTTTTTGCGCTGGCATTCGGTGCTGGCGCTCAAGATGACGGCGTTGATCCGCTGCCGAGCGCTACGCCTTCCGGTGAATCAACCGCCGAAGCGACAGCAGAACCCGCCGCGCCGCGTCTGCCGCGCGCTGAAGTGGATGTCGAAAGCGCGTTCGTGCGCGTACTGCCGCTCGAAGATGCCGAGCCTGTCGCCTCTGTATTTGAGGATGAAAGTCTTGAAGTCGTCGGGCGCAGTCTGGATGGGTTCTGGTTGGAAGTCCGCCGTCCATACCGGATGACCAATCTTGGCTGGATCTACTACGAGATGCTCGATTATGACTTCGAGCGCACATCACTTCCCCTCACTGAGTTACGAGCGGGGGCAACCGGGATGCAGATTCTCACGCGCGATCCCGGCTATGCAGTTGAGATGATCGAAAATGCGAATCTACGCTCCGAGCCGTCGGTCGCCAACAACACCATCGGCTTGATCCCGATTTTTGCGGTTGTTCCGGTCATCTACCGCAACCAAGATGGTACATGGTTGTATGTAAATTATCTTGGCACTGAAGGCTGGGTAAGCAATTACAACTTCAGCGCGCGTTTCGATGTCATGGCACTCACGGTCAAACCGGGACTGCCGCCGCTTCCTTCTGTCAATGTGATCATCATTCCGCCGGAACTTCAGCTTGAGCAGGTGCAGCGGCTGCGTGAGTACATTACGGTCAAGCGCGATGTTGCGGTTGGATTGTCCGGCTTCTGGTTTACGGTCAGCCGGGGAACAACCATGCCGTGTGAACCGCCGCCGTTCATTCTGGATTATCTGTATACCGTTCAGGATGTGCGCGAACTGCCGGAACTTCAGCGGATTGTGCCGCGCTTGGGCGATGCGAATACCCTGCTGAATACGTCGATTGAACTGCTCACGGTGTGCGGGGCGTTTAATGTTTCGGTGGTAATGACGGCGCGCAACAGCGCGATCAACGCTGCGAATATTTACAGCGCGGCGATCCTTACGCTTGAGGATGTGGAAAACATCATTCGCTAGTTCAGCGATGAGTGACGAGTACACACTTTGACTCGTCACTCATCACACGCATCTTATCCCCCTGCCGCGCGAGCGGTTGCTGTCGCCGGATAGCCAGTGAGCGGTTTTTCAAACGTGCCGCCTGTGCGGAGCAAACACACCTGCTGCCAGTTGTAACGATATGTGCTGCTCGTCCAGTACGGGGCGACGCGCCATGTGTATGTGCCCGCCATCGAGGGTAAACGACCTAATTCGATGACTGCGGTGGTCGTTTCGCTGTCGAATGCTGTCCGGAAACCGGTTGGGTCAATCACGATCACGCTGTAGACGTTTGCGCCTTGAAGTCCCGGATATGTCACTGTCAGCGTTTGATCGCCCGCCATGAAATTCCCTGTGAGCGTCATCTCGCCAACCCACTGATCACAAATGTAGGTCGATAAGTTGAATACTTCTGGCACACGTCCATCAGCGTTGCGCGGAAGCAGCATTCCAGTCGGGAAGATCGAATTAAAGGCTTGACTGGTGCGCACAAGGCGCGCATACACCCATGCGCTGCGGTCGCCGTACACGATTTGCAGCCATTGGCGACCATCCCATGATCGATAGAAGTCGCCTGCGCGTCCCAAAATCTCAACCGACGCATTGAGCGGTAAGCGTCCAATTGAGTCATACGCGAAATCGGGTCCGACGCGGACTTCGGAATTGTCAACGGTGATCAATCCGTAAATCCGATCACCGGGCTGCTCATCTTGCGCCCACAATGGCAGATACAGCATCAATAAAAACAGCGCGAACACAGCAACGATCATGACCGTAAGCAAGCGGGGCTTCTTCATCGCTTCTCCTCATTGAGATGATGATCACGTTTGCTCTGATTCTGGCACGGATTTCCCCACCGTACCCGAACTATCTGTCAAGCGTAGGGACGGCGTAGAACTCTCTGTATAATAGGCGATGACTGCGTTCTTTGCTGCTGGGAATCGACTCCATGTTTGATCTGCTTTCCGAACTTCGACAACTACTTGCGCCGTTTCAGACAGAGATCGTTGAGTTGGCGCGTGCGCTGATTCAAACGCCGAGTGTCAACGGCGTTGATGATGAGATCGCCCTCGCTCAAGTCATTGATACATGGGCACGTCAGCATAACCTAATGTCTCAAATCGTAGGTACCGACAAACGCCGCCCGAATGTGATTGTTCAAGTGGGGGAGGGTGAACCGGGTTTACTCCTCACCGGGCACTTGGATACCGTACCGGCGGGCGATCCGAGCCGATGGATGTATCCTCCGTTTGAAGGTGTGAGCGCTGATGGCAGACTCTACGGACGTGGTGCGATTGATACTAAAGGTGGCATGGCGGCAGCGCTGATCGCGCTGGCGGCTTTGAATGCGTGGGGCAAATTGCGGGGATCGGTGCGGTTTATTGGCGTACCTGACGAAGAAAGTGGCGCAATCGGCACATTGGGGATCAAGTGGCTGCATGCGAACAGACTGCTCAAAGGGAAGGGCGCAATCTACTGCTACGGCGGGCGCGAAATCATCGTTGGGCATCGCGGCGTGTACCGCTGCAAAATAACCTGTTCCGGCGAGTCGGCTCATCCCGGCTTTTCCGCCACGCAAGAAGGCATCATTGGCGCGAATGCGGTGACAGGCATGGCGCGTTTGCTGCTTCTGCTTGAAGACCGCAAGACAGATTACTCCGATACGCGCTATTTTGAAAAATACCGCACGATGATCAGCGCAGGGACGACGATACAAGGCGGCACATCGCCCAATATCGTGCCGGATCGCTGTACAGCAACGGTTGATATGCGCTTGATTCCGGAAGTTAGCGCTCACGACGCTCGGCAGTGGATTGACGCGGCGATTGCGCAGATTGCCGAACGCTATCCCAAGCTGACATTCAACGTTGAGACGATTGCTGAACTACCAGCGGCGGTCAGTCCTGATGACGCGGCGATCTTCCGCGCGCTAGAACAAGCCACCGTCGCCGTGACTCATATTCAACCCCCGCGCACAGCGGCAGGTCCCGCGAACGAAGGTTATTTGCTGATCGAGCGCGGCATTCCGACGGTGTGCGGCTTCGGAGCGCACGGCGCAAACGCCCATGCGCCGGATGAATATGTTGAAGTCGAAAGCCTAATCGAAACAGCGCTGATTTTGCGCCGCGCCCGACCGGAAGATGCGGCGGAACTGACCACGCTCACCATCCGGTCAAAGGCGTATTGGGGTTACAGCCAAGATTTTATGCAGAAGGCGCTGCCATATTTGGCTATATCGGCAGAGCATATCGAAACCGAGCATGTGTACTTGATCGAACGCGGCGGGCGGATCGCCGGGTATTACCAGATGGACGAGCGCGCTCCGGGCGTGATGTGGTTAGAGAGTTTGTTTGTTCTTCCTGAAGAAATGGGGGGGGGCGTAGGTGCTCAGTTGATGCACCATGCGATTGACTTGGCGGTATCGCTTGGCTATCGGCGATTGGAATGGGAGAGTGATCCAAACGCCGAAGCATTCTATCTCCGTTTTGGCGCGATCACATTCGCACAGCGTGAATCGGGGATACAAAAAGGGCGGATGCTCCCGCAAATGCGGCTTGAGTTGACCCCACCCTCTCAAGCATAACTTCTATACTATCTGCGCGTGATCGATGCACCACTGCAAGCGTGCTTCACGTTCGGCGCTGATGTCCGCGCCTGCCGAGTTCGCCAATCCAAAGGTTTCAAGTGCGAAACTCGCCGCCGCTGCACCGTGACAACCCGCCAGTTTCAAATCATGGGTGCGATTCCATCCGACGATAAATCCGCCGCAATAGCAGTTTCCCGCCCCCGTTTGATCGATGATTTCGGGTACGGGAGCAGGGGGAACATGGATCATTCCCGCTGCCCCTTGTGCGGCGACCAAAGAGCCTTGTTCACCCATGCGCAGCGCGACGACGTGTGCCCCGTCATCAAGCATGTGCCGAACAATCGTCTGCGCGTCGTCGATTCCATAAATCCGCTGAGATTCGATCAGGTTCGGAGAGACGATTTCCGGCAGCGAGAGCGTTTCGCGGTATTCTGTCAGATTTGACGCGTCCATGTAAAGCGAATCCGGCTCCCACAGCAGGGTGACGCCGCGATAGAACGCGCGCCATTTGCGTGCTCCTACCGCACCGCGCAGCACCGTAGCGGCTTCCGGATGCGCATACTCCGCCGGAATGTGATCGGGATCGGGAAAGAAAGCGAACGGTGCCATATTTTCCGTGCGGAAGATTTCGGTACGGCGGTTATCCCACTCAAAAATCTGCCAAGCGCGTCCTTGCGGAACATCGACCTGCTGAACCCCTGCGAGATCAAAATCGCGCTGGAGCTGCTGCCACGCGCTTTCCGGCATGCCTGTCCCTGCGTTGGCGATCAAGCCGGGGCGTTCCCCCCACACGGCGACACCCGCCGCTGCGTGGGTTCCTGCGCCGCCCAAGATCGCCATTTTCGTTCTGCCATCAGGGAAAACAATGTCGTCAATAAAGATGCTGCCGACGCATACGTAGCGCGGGATCACGGTCGTAAGTCCTCGATCATATTGCTGTCATAGATGCGGCTTGCACCCTGCGCCCAATCAACCGTGCGCCCACCACCAAATCCTTGGAAGTATTCTGCGCCAATCGCTTGCGCGCGTGCTGCCGCAAGCATTGTGCCGGGAATGCTGTAGATAATCGATGCAAATGCTTCGCGGACTTGGGAAGGAACGTGAATCACTGTATCCACCCACGCGCTGATCCGACCTTCTCCCTGCGGCAGTACGCCGATCACACGCCGTTCAATGCTTTGTGCGGCGCGGGCGATTTCTGCCATGCGGTCAGCGGCGTTGCCATCAGCATCAAGCAAGATGGTGGGGATGCGCGGCGGCGCGGCAAAATACTGAAGGTGCGCCCATTCTTCGGTTTCTTGCGCGTAGGATGTATCGCCGCTGGCTTCGAGAATTTTGGCAGCGCTGAACATCGCCGCGCCGTAGAGTGGACCCGCGCCGACGAAGACGAACTCGTGAACATCGTTCCATGCCGTCATGATCTGTTCGGCAATCGGTTCGCAGGTGCGAATTAATGCCTCCATCACGTCGCCGAGCGCGAGCAGTTCAGCACGCAGTTGATCAGCTTCGGCTGTGGTGATGTGTCCGCGCACTTCACCAATACGAATCGCAGCGGTCATCAGTGCTACCTGTGATGCCAAATATGAGCGCACTCCGGGTACGATCATGCCGCGCATTTCATCGGGGAGCGGTGGGACGGTTGTCGTGAAAACTTTGTCGGCACTCTGCGCCAATTTCGCTTTCGGATTTCCCGTGAGCGCGACACCAACTGCGCCGGCTTTACGCGCCAGCGTGAGCGCTTCGATGGTGCGAACGACCACGCCGCTGACGGATACCGCGATTGTCAGGTTCGTGTTCGGTCCGGTTTTGGGCAGGTACATGGTGTTGTAGCGCCCATACGTGAGAGAACTAAACGCCTGAGTCGGCACGCCCGTAAACTGGTTGAACGCGAGTTCCGCACCGACTGAGGCGTGATGGCTGTCGCCGCAGCCCACCAAATTGATCCGTTTGATGCTGGTGCAAAGTTCAAAATCGAAGGTGTTGCGCGCGGACTGGTCAAAATTCTTGACGATGTCGCGGAGAAGCTGCGGCAGGGTATCGATTTGCTGCTGCATATTGGAACGGTCTTGCATAGTTTACATCTCCTTCTATTCGCGCCGTTGGCGTCATTCGATCATGCGGGCGTGTTCCAGCGCGACCAAACGTGGGCTGTCCACATCAACAGCAACGTTCACGCGCGGGCGGTTTTGCCAAGGCGGAAGTACCACTTCGCCCAGCGAGGGCCATGTTTTGCCCCGGCTGATCCCCATTGTTTCGACTCGGATGCTCCAGCTTTCGGTGCGAAAGAGGGTCGGGTCAATCACATAAGCGACCGCAGAGGAGTCATGTACATAGATTCCGTCGCTGCCATAAGCCTTTTCAAAATACCCTTGATACACAGGCAGCATTCGCATCACATGGTTGGTCATCGCACTGCCAACTTCAGCGTAGCGGGCAATATCGGCGCGGGTCATATTCACGCGGTGAGTGACATCCAAGCCGATCATGGTGACGCGCCAATTCGCGCCGAACACCAAGTCAGCCGCTTCAGGGTCGTTGTGGATATTCGCTTCGGCAGCGGGGGTTGCGTTGCCGGGGACGACGGCATTTCCACCCATCAAGACGACTTCCTGCACGTTTTCCGCGATGCGCGGCTCAAGCCGCAGTGCAAGCGCGATATTCGTCAGCGGACCGATTGGCACAAGCGTAACTTTGCCGGGATGCGTCATGATTTGTTCAATGATCCACTCCGCCGCTGTTGTGTCGAGTGCTTTGGATGTTGGCGGCGGCAGATCAAGGTTGCCCTGACCATCGTTCCCATGCACAAACGGAACCGGTCCTTCATACTCGGCAGCAATTGGATTATCCGCGCCTTTGATCACCGGAATATCACTGCGGTTGGCAATCTCCAGCAGGCGAAGTGCATTCGTCGTTGCAAGCGTGGTATGTACATTGCCAAAAATGGTGGTCAAGCCGATTACATCGAGTTCCGGCGAACGCAGGGCGAAGAAGATCGCCATCGCGTCGTCAATGCCGGGGTCAGTATCAATTATGATTTTACGTGTCATGCTGTTTTTATCCCGGAATCAAATTGACCTGCACTTTGCGGGCGCGCGGTCCGTCGAACTCATAAAAGAGAATGCTTTGCGAACCACCAAGCAGAAGATCGCCCGCCGCAATCGAAAGCAGAATGCTGTGACCGATCAACGCGGCTTTGATATGTCCGGCGGCATCGGCTGGCGTGTCGTATTGATGCTGAAAATCGACGCGTTTGGGCACAAGCCGGTTGATATCCGCGATGATGTCGTTTGGCGTTGCCGGATCAAGTCCGCTGTTGAGCGTTACGGCTGCGGTGGTGTGCGGAACGATCACTGCGCACAAGCCTTCGCTGATTCCGCTTTCGCGGACGATCTGCCGCACGCCGTCGGTAATGTCAATGAGTGCGTCTCCACGCGGCGTCAGTACGTTTAGAAGCTTCAACATCAGAATGCCAACCTTGTTCCTTTAAGGATTGTATTAACATCGTCGCGTGATGGCACATTGCGCCCCGCTCCGAGCTTCATTGCTGCTGCCGCGCCGACTGCGTTTGCCATCATCGCCGCTTCGCGCACGTCGTGACCGCGCAAAATTGCCGTCATATAGCCCGCGTCAAAGCAGTCGCCTGCGCCAACGGTGTCCACAACCTGAACCCGAAAACCGGGGAAGTGTTCTTTCATATCCCGCTGAACAACGGTGCAGCCCTGTTCCCCCTGCTTGATCACCAGCGTGTGAGCGCCCTTGCCAAGCAAGTATCGAATTGCATGATCGCCTGAACGACCACCGCTCACGCCGGGGATTTCATCTTCGGTCATCATCAGAACATCAACGTAATCGAGCGCTTTCATAATCGCGTCACCATCCACGATGTGAAGCGTTGGTCCCGCATCCATGAAGATCGGGATTTGGGCTTGTTTTGCCCGCGCCATTGCCTCGAACATCATGCCGACGACTCGACGTTCATACAGGTTGTAGCCCTGTACGAGTAGGGCATTTCCTGAATTCACCAACCGATCCACACCATCGGTATAAACCGCGTCGTCACCTTCGCCGTATGCGCCGATGAATGTGTGAACATGCTTTTGAGGATCAGTTAGCACAAGTACAAGCGTCGTGCGTGAGTTTTCCGGTCGCTGTACTTCACTCGTATTGATGCCCTCAGCATTAAGCATATCGAGCAGTGCTCCGCCGAACACATCTGCGCCAACAGCCCCGATGGCGCTAACTTGTGTGCCTAAGCGGCTCGCCATGATCATCAGGTTGCAGCCGCCGCCGGGTTCTACAATACCACCCTGACCATCTTGGTGTTTGCCCGCAACCACTGGCAGCGAAACCGGAAAGATCAGATCAACAACAAGATCACCAACTGAGATGATATGTGGAGTTGTCATTTTCTTTGTTCGATAAGTCCTTGAATACCTGCCGCGATCTTCCGTACCTCGTATGCTGCGAACACTGGGTCTTGATCGAGTTGTTGGGTCACTGCCGGATCAAATGCTTCAATACCGCGCAGAGTCCCTGCCATCGCGCATGCAATTGCCCCGACTGTATCCGCGTCTCCGCTTAATGCGGCGGATAAGATCGCTGCGCGCTGCGGATCGCCGTTTGCCATCACCAACACCCCGAATGCCGCGCCGACCGTCTCTGTGATCGCCAGCGAAGCGCCGATCACGTCGTACAGTTCACGCAGACGGGCTTTCTCATCTGTACCTTTGCGCGCGATAGCGACCGCGCCTTCGATTTTGCGGGTGACGCTTGCCCCGATCCAAGGTGTCCCCTGTTGGCGTCCGATTTCCGCACCCATCATTCCCGCAGCAATCACGCCGTCAAGAGTGGCATACGGATGCATAGCATAGGCAACGGCTGCCGCGACCGCACACCCACCGCTGATAGCGACGTTTGTTCCATGTGTTGGCAGACAAGTAATAATTGCATCTTCAATGGCGCGCATCGGATCGCCGGGGTGAAGCAATCCCACAACTGAAATACGCATCGCCGCGCCGTTTGTGTCTCCCGCACGTCCGGCGATGCGTGGGTCTTCGCCGCGTTTCAACGCTTGAACCCCGCGCCGCGTACTTGGTCCCACATAGCGCGATTGATCGCCGCCCGTGCGGTCATACCAATCGACGATAGCACGTACTGTTGCATCGAGCGTGACACCACCCGCCGCGATGAATTCGCGCGCCAGCGAGAAGGCTTGCTCGCTGTCGTCGGTGATCCGCGCGGCGGGCAAACCGCGATGGACTTCATGATCATCAGGTGCAGGAAGGAATTCCTCTATCCATCCGAACTTCGCCCAAGTTTGATCCGGATCGAAATAAGCGGGCATTGCCCATGCGTCACCGAGTGCTTGCCCATATAGACCGCCAAGTATTTTGCTTTGATAGGTGTTCGTACTCATACCAGATGCCGATCAGTGTTATTTGTAAGCGATTATCTTCTGAGACTGTAACGCAAAGGAGCGGTCAATGCTATGACCGCTCCTTTGCTCACGACTCTCTTTTGTGGTTCGCCATGACCTCAAGGTGAGATGGCTGAATTCGGTGTCGAAGATATATACAAGGTCGGCGTTGGCGTTTCGGTCGCTATTGGTGTATTGGTCGAGAACACTGCATCAAACGTTGGTGTCGCGGTAGCCGTTTCTGTCTCCGTCGCGCTTGGCGTAGGTGATGCGGTCGCAGTCGGCGTTGGGGTTGCTGATGGCGTCACGCTCATTGTTGCTGATGCGGTCACTGTTGGCGTGCTTGTGGCGGTGATCGTCCTTGTAGCCGTGTCTGTGGCTGACGATGTACTTGATGCTGATGGGGTCGCGCTGGGACGCGGCGTACTCGTGTTTGGTATGCGCGTCCGCGTTGGTGGTACTGCTGTCCATGTCACAGTAGATGTCGATGTTGCGGTGCTTGTTGGTGTGACGGTTGGATCGGGGCGCAGGTAAGGCGTCAAACACGCTTGAATCGATTCGTCAACCTGCGTCAGGTCGATATAGTGGTGCGCTTCCGACGGCTCAATCGGGCTAAAGGCGGATAGTCCGGTTGTCGCGGGCTGATAGATCGCCTGATGTCCTTCCGGAATCGTCACATCTGGCTGCCCAACAAAGTCACGGGTAATGCTGCATGTTCCCGAATAACAAGATGCGATTAACAAGTCTGCTGAAATCATGTGCAGACTGAGACATGCGCCCCTGATAGTGAAGACAGGAGGGAACATATCGAGATATTGGAGCGACACCACTGGCGTACTCGCTTCTGCGATCAACAGGATATCGCTTCCCTGTGCAAATGAACCCGTAATCGCAGCATCGCTGATACTGCTCAGGTTAACAAGCGAGTTCGGCATCAGGAAAATGCTTGCGCCATCCAAGTGAATCGCGCGGATCGCCTGATCAAATGTCGTGATTGGCTCTAGCTCGCGCGTCACGATGGTTGATTCTGTGCCATCGGTGTTCCAACTCAGGACACGGATCAATGCAGAACTAACGGTTGCAGTGGGTGTGTATGTAGGGGAGATGCGTTGTGTCACCGTTGCGGGCAGCAGATTAATCGTTGACTCTATCGAAGGCGTGATCGCGATTGTAGGCGTGGGAGTGGAAGTGCTGGTTTGCGTAGGAACTGCGGTGATCCGCGCTTGTGGAGAGGTATCAGTTGCTCGGATCACCTCCAGCGCACTTTCGCGATTCGCAAAAATGATACCCATAAGTCCAACAATGATCGCCAACAGGATCACGCTGAAAACTGCGGCGCGCACACGTGGATTCGGAAACAATCCGCCGCGAATATGCATTGTTCCGACGGCAACCGAGGCGGTCGGTTTTCGGTCAATCGCTGCACCAACCAGAATCTCGACGGTATTTGCGCCCGTGCTTTTGCTCAAAACTTCCGCAATCTCAACATCAGAAACATATGGAACTCCTGATGATGAAACGCCGTAGACAGTTTGCGTGCAAACCAGCACCGCATCTCCATCGCTGACCGGAATACCTTCGCGTCCGCGCTGCTCCGCTTCTACTGCTTTGGGCGACAGATCATATATTCCAATATCAGGCACGCTTTCATTTTCCATGCCGAGAGCGTACCCCACCCGACCTGCATCGGGACGCTGGTGTGCGCGGGCGGGCGGTTCGCCACGTTGAATGGCGAGATTGCCGACGGTGTGATCCATCGTAAGCTGAACAAGCCCACTGCTTCGCCGCAGGAGATAAATGCGCGCTGTTCCTATGCTGCCGATATACAGTGTTTTTCCGCTGTAGACCAGCGCAACTGCCATTGAACATAAGGCGCTTTTACCGGTGAGAGATTTTTGCTGCTGAATTGCGCGTGATGCGGCGGCGAATGCCTCGGTAATGAGTTCTGTTGGCGGTCGGTCGATGTGTGCGTCAAGAGCGCTCAATGCGCTGATCGCAGCGGCTTTTGCCGCGATAGTCAGTGTTGTCTGCTCTGTGAGTGTCGTTTCCGTCAGCACCACCGCAGCGACGGACTGTCCCTTGCGTGTTTTGAAAATGCCAGTAAAAACACTGGCGGTATCAAAATGTCCGCGCTCTGCGTTTGTAAATGATCCGAGAATAGGTGATGCCATACTTCACTCACAATTGTGTAATCACAATGAGGGGCGTTACACACGAACGCCCCTTCGCAACATGCTGCTGATTGTTGGTCTTGCTGGATTTAGGTTAGGCTGGCGCAGCCGTAGGGGAACTGCCGCGCAGCATGCGCCACCCCCCAAGCACCAGCCATACTGCGAATGCCAGCACCACCGCGATCAATACTGCGGGAATAGTATCGAAGAACAGTGAGAGGAACAACCCGAAATATACTGTCAATGATAATGTGGATGCTGCTGCACTCCACATTCCCTGAGCCGTAAGCCGTTCTACCCGGCTGATGAACGGGATATTGATCACGATGAGCAGTGCCGACGCGATCCCGATGATCGCGCCGATTGGATACGCCACCGCTGCTCCGCCAAAACCGTCCGGGGCGCTGAAAAGACTGATGGTGATGATGATGCCGATCACCGCGATCATCGCCATGAGGACGTGAAGCACGCTCAAACGGCTGACGACACGCCAGTACGATACATCAAAGTGAATGCCCTCAACCGAACGAAGCGCCCGCACGCGCAGAAGCTGACGGGTTTGCAGAGCGTAGATCACCAGCGCCATCACAACGGCAATATATGGGATCATCTGGGGCAGCATCGACGGAAGTTGAAGTGAACCGATGCGGATCGCCAATGCGTCGAAGAACCCGAAAACCAGCGAGGCAATCCCTGTTCCGACCGGATTGTTGCCGCCCAACAGCGGCGTTGCCAACGCAATAAATCCGCGTCCGCTTGTCATGTCACGCTGGAACAAACTTAAATAGCCCATGCTGAGATGAACGCCGCCGAACCCAGCGAATAATCCGCTTAATGCCAGCGCCGCGTAGCGAACGCGTGTCACTCGAATTCCGACTGATTCAGCGGCGCTAGGGTTTTCACCGGATGCGCGCAAGTGCATTCCGAACGGAGTGCGATAGAGAATGAACCATACAGCGAAGATCGAGAAGAAGGCGATCCACGTCATGACGCTTTGATTGTTGAAGACGGTATACAAAAATCCGCCAATGAGCGGGATATCGTTGATGAACGCCGGCAGTTGAATAAATGGCATTTGAAGGCTTGCCAGATCGCCGCTGTCGCCGCGATTGCCGGTCAATTCGTATAGAATTGCGACCGTCGCCGCAGAACCGAGCACGTTCATCGCCACGCCGGAGAGGATCAAGTCACCCTTGAAGCGTAAGTGAAACAAGCCAAGCAGCAGTGCCATTGATACCGAAATGCCGCATGCAGAAAGCAGTCCAACCCAAGGCGCAAGTTCAACCCCAACGACCGGAGCGGCAAACGCACTGACGACTGCACCCGTAAATGCTGCACCGAGCATCATCCCTTCAAGCCCGATGTTAATTACGCCAGCACGATCGCTAATCAGTGCGCCAAGCGATGGGAGCAGAATCGGCGTCGTAACGCGCAGAATTGCCGCCAGAAACAGCGCGCTGAAAATGCTGTCACGAACGGTTTCAAACATTTTTCTTCTCTCCTGCCGACGATTCGATGATCAAGCGCGGCGATTCCATCGTCGTCGTCGGTGTGCTGGGTTCAGCAGGTGTGGTGAGTTTGCGCCGACTTTGCACGAATGCGAGCAGCGCTTCGGCGGTGATCAGGAGGATGATAACCGCCTGAATGATACGCACGATCTCGAAGCTAATATTGGCGTCACGTTCCATGAACTGAGCACCCGACCGCAGATACGCATACAACAACCCCGTGAACGGAATTACGAGCGGGTTATTGCGTGCCAGCAGCGCGACGACGACGCCTTCAAATGCTAAGCCCAGCGAGATATTCAAGATCAGCATACGGTGAATACCCATACCGAGGTGTGCCCCTGCTAGTCCTGCCACGATCCCGCTCACTGCCAGCGACAGCATGATCGTGCGCTTGGTATTGATGCCACCGTAATTGGCAAACTTGAGATTGCTCCCTGCGGTGCGGATTTCGTAACCAAGCGGTGTGCGTGTAATCAACAACCAGACGGCGATCACAGCGATGATCACGATGAAGACGGCGATCGTGACCTGTGTATTCGCCACCAGCACCGGAAGCTGACCACTCAAGGGATAGTCGGAGGATGCGGTATAACCTGCTTCTGGCGGTTGAAGTTGGAACGTCAAGACAAGCTCATAAAAACGAACGGCAATCGTATTCAGCATCAGCGTACTGACCAATTCGTTCGCGTTGAGATACGCCTTCAAAATGCCCGGAAGCAGTCCCCATAAGAATCCGGCGGTCATCGCGGCAACTAGCGCGACTGGAATGATGATCCATCCGGGGAGTGCGCCTCCGCTCAAGGCGATTACGCCGCTGACCAGCGCGCCGAAATAAAGCTGTCCTTCCGCACCAAGGCTGAACTGCCGCGCACGGAACACAATCGAGATCGCAAGCCCGACGAGGATCAGCGTGAGGGCATCTTGAATCCACACAGCCCAACGATTCACACGGCTGATCGCGCCCAAGAGGAATGCCTCATACGCGCCGCGTGTGTTGGTGAGCGCTTCACTCAATATTGTGCCGGTCTGCAAGTCTTGTGGGCGAACGTGGATCGTATATAACCCATCAGCGGGTAGTGTGATCCCCTGAATGATGGCATCGTTTACGCTCTGTAAGTCGTCGAACTGTTCAACTTGTTCGTCGGTGGCGAAATTGGATGCGCCGATACTCGTTCCGTCTGGCGCGATCAATTCAACCTGCAAATCGACTTCGGAGCGGCGGTTAGCTGCATACGCCAACACATTAATCAGGTCGCCTTGCCGTCCAGCAAATGTGTAAGCGGCTTCACTGATCGGATTGAGTACGCCTTGACGGTTGAAATCATCGCCGCGCGCTTGACCATATTCCATATCAGCGGCTTCATCTTCAATCACTTCGGCTTCGGTGACGACCGAAACACGGAATTCGCCGCGAATATAGCGGTTTGCGCTGTCAAGATTGAAGACGGTTGTCATGATAAAGCCGAAAATCAACGCGACAACAACCGTGATGGTGACGCGCAGCGCGATCCGGCGCAGTTGAACGATGAACAGCGCGACGCTGATACCAACAAGGGCATTGATGAATAGGATAGCGGCGAAGTCATTCGCTTCTGTTTGGCGATCATTGATCGCCTGCATCACCGCATCCAGTGTCTCGCCGCCGAAAATACGATAGGTGATGAAGAACGTCACCCCAATTGCGAATACAGCCGCCAAAAGGGGGGCGATCAAGCGTGCAGCCGGGGCTGATGGGGGGGTACGGCGCGGTGTCGAAGTCATCGCAGCCCTTCCATTTCTTCTGCGCTCTGGCGCTGTGCGCCGAGCATGTACAAACCGAGCTTTTCTTCGGTCAAATCAGGCGTATTCGGGAATATTGCCGCGATTTCACCGTTATACATCACGAGAATGCGATCACTGAGTTTCATCACTTCTTGGAGGTCTGCGCTTACCAGCAAGATAGCAAGCCCATCACTGCGCTTGTTGACCAATTGTTGATGGATGAACTCAATCGCGCCGATATCCACGCCGCGCGTGGGTTGAGCGGCGATCAGCAGATGGGGTGATGAACTGAATTCGCGGGCGACAATCACCTTTTGCATATTGCCACCGGAGAGCGACGCAACGGGTTGATCGCCGTTCTCGACGAGAATGCCAAACTGCTCAATGAGTTGTTCACCATTCCGCCGAATTTGATTGAGATCGAGCAGTCCGCTCCGCTTAAACGGTTCTCGATAGTAGCGGTCAACGATTAAGTTGTCGGCAATGCTGACATCACGGGCGACACCGTTTGTGAGGCGGTCTTCCGGAATATGCGCGACTTGTGCTTCACGCATTCCGCGTGCGCCGTGCCCGGTGACTTCCTTACCTTCGACTTGAATTGATCCGCTCGTCGGAGGGCGCAGCCCCGTCAGAACTTCGATCAACTCCGTTTGACCATTGCCTTCAACGCCTGCAATACCAACGATCTCTTTCTCACGTACTGTGAAGCTCACATTCCGTACGATGGGGCGTCCCGCTTCGTTCGTAAAGGTGAGGTTGTGTACCTGAAGCACGGGCTGACCCGGCGTGACCGGGGGGCGATCCACCTGCATGAACACTTCACGACCGACCATCATGCGCGCGAGTTCGGCAATACTGGTTTGGAAGGTGTTGACTGTTCCGACATGCCGTGCGTCGCGCATCACCGTAACCCGGTCGCTGATTTCCATGACTTCACGCAGTTTATGGGTGATGAAAATGACGGTCTTGCCCTGATTAACGAGACTGCGAATCGCGGCAAAAAGGTCTGTCGTTTCTTTCGGCGTGAGCACAGCGGTGGGTTCATCGAGGATCAAAATCTGTGCGCCGCGATACAACGCCTTAAGAATCTCGACGCGCTGTCGCATTCCAACGGGGACATCACCAACTTTTGCAGTTGGATCAACACTCAATCCGTAATCGCGTGCCAACTGCTCGGTATCAGCGACGGCTTTTTTCCGGTCAAGCGCCACACCACGTACGGATTCACGCCCTAGCGCGATGTTCTCGGCAACCGTGAACGAGTCGACCAGCATGAAGTTCTGATGAACCATGCCGATTCCGAGATCAATCGCTGCCTGTGGGTTGTGGATGGTTACGGGTTTATCATCCAACAGGATAGAGCCGCTGGTGGGCTGCTCCAATCCATAAAGTATCTTCATCAAGGTGGATTTACCAGCACCGTTTTCACCGACAATTGCGTGAATTTCACCTTTGATCACGGTGAGATTCACCCCGTTGTTGGCAATGACGCCGTTCGGGTAGACCTTGACGATGTCTTTGGCTTGTAACAAGGTCATCGTAGTGTCCCAAAGGTAATAAAAAAGCAGGGCGCGCAGCAAATCGCTGCGCGCCCCAACATTAACCTGTCTTCACACAGGCTGCAAGCTGTTTGCGCCTGTAATAGCGTTAAATCTTACATGCCACCCATAGCGGCTTCAACGTCAAACTCGATGGCGGGCATGGCTGCGCAGCCCTGACCCACGACTGCTGCTTCGCCTTCCGGCGCGAACGCTGTATTCACGGTGATTTCACCCGCGACAACCGCTTCCTGAACCGCTGCGATCAGGTTCTGGACGCCTTCGGGCGTGTTTCCTGTATAGATGTCATTGATCGCCAGACCAACGCCACCCTCAGCGATGCCGAGTGCTTCCATCTCGCCAACCGGAAGCGCGTCTTGGAAGTACAGATCCATCGCGCGATACAGCGAATTGTCGACGTTCTTCATCATGCTGGTGAGAATGCGTGCTGCTTGATCGGGATTGGTATCCATAACAATCGTCGCCTGATCGCTGTCAACGCCGATTGCGAAACGTCCCTGTTCTTCTGCTGCTTCAAACACGCCAACGCCCGTGCCGCCTGCGATTTGGAAGACGATGTCCGCACCCTGCTCGTACATTGCAAGTGTGATTTCTTTGCCGCGCGCCGGGTCATTCCAACCACCCGCGTACTGCACAATCACGTTGCTTTCGGGGCTGACAAGGCATGCACCCTGTTCGTAACCGACGATGAAGTCATTGATTACGGGGATGTCCTGACCGCCAATCGCGCCGAGCACGACGGATGACGGGTCGATTCCTTCAATGCCATCCTGCATCGACATTGCCGCCGCATACACGCCAGCGAGGAACGAGCCTTCGTTCTGGAGATAGGTGATGCTGTAGACGTTCGTGCAACCATCAACGCAAATGTCCGGGTTGTCATAAGCGACACCGGCATCATACGTGACAAACACTTTGTCCGGATACTGATGTACGCGCGCGCCGAGGAAGTCCACCATCTGGAACGTACCGACGATGAGGAGATCATAGCTCTCCGAGTCACTCATCGCGTCATCCAGACCACTTTCCCAGTTCGCGGGATCAATACCGAGTTCAATCGTGTTGACTTCAATATTGAAATCTTCCATCGCGCGATCCATACCGCGCTGCGCCGAGTCGAAGAAGGACTTGTCGCCCAGCACACCGTTGATGACCAACGTGACGCGGAGCGGCTCATCCTGCGCGACGATCGTCCCTGCGGTGATCGTGAAGACAAGCAAGACCGCCATTGTCAAAGTAAGCAGTTTTGAACGAGACATTGCAGCTCCCTTTTACCCAATTAAAAACGCTGGACAAATTATGGCGGGGTTACGCAAGGTTAGCAACTGATTGCTTGTACAAACCTACCGAAGTTGAGGTTCGCGGCGCATTCCCCAAAATACTAGATCGCTCTGCATGACCCGATCTTTCTTGATCACCCGGAATCCGTGTTTTTCGTAGAGGTCAACATTTCGCGGCGCACACGTTTCGAGGTAG
>JAPKMU010000310.1 GCA_026645745.1 Anaerolineae bacterium
GGCGATGTCGCTGATGCCATCGTTGAACGAGGCCGTCAAGCATCTCGCGTGGCTGCCGCTGGCAAGTGAACCGGGCGCAGAATACTGGTACGCGATGACCTTGGCGGGCGAGTTCGCCAGCGCCAACCATCACACGATGCATGATCGGTTTGCGAATGCGTTCGGGGTAAAGCCCGTCGCAGCACTGGAGAATCATCATAACTTCGCATGGCGCGAAACGGCGATCATCAATGGCGAAACACGTGACGTGGTCGTACACCGCAAGGGCGCGACCCCGGCGGGCAGCGGGGTACTAGGCATTATCCCCGGCACGATGGCAGATGTGGGCTATGTGGTGCGTGGCAAAGGCAGCGCCGAGTCGCTGAATTCGGCATCGCATGGCGGTGGGCGGCAGATGAGCCGCAACCAGGCGAAAAAGACGATTACTGCGGCAGATCATCACGCGTATCTAACCGCGCACGGCGTGACCTTGATCGGCGGTGGCTTGGATGAAGCACCGCAGGCATATAAGCGGATCGAAACGGTGATGGCGGCGCAGCACGATCTGGTGGAGATTGTCGGGTCATTCCAGCCCAAGCTGGTACGCATGGCGGACGATACGCCCCCGTGGAAAAAACAGGCTGTCCCGGAGGGTATTGTCGATGTCGAGGGTGACTAGCAGTTGGTGAACTGAACCCGACTTACACGCTGAATGAACCGGGGCGAATGACCGTGCTAAACTAAAGTCACCGACGATCGTTCGGCGTGTAAGGAGTCGATCATCTTCCACATCCTTCAAAATATCGTCACCGAATGGACGAAAGTATCACGGGGAAACAACGCCGCCGCACTGCGCAGTCGTGTTCCTGATGCACTGCCGCTGCTTGATGTACCTGCGTCAGGCGATCTCCCGCAGCTTGTTCGCCAGCAGGTGATCTTTCCGGAGCACACCCATTTTCGAGAACCCACTATCCGTCATACGGTGGAACCGCTCGACACGGAAAAAGGGCTGCGAATCACACCGCTGCGACTACAACTTCAAGATGAAACGGTAATCCTTCAATACATGTATTCAGCATCCGCGGTGGGCGCACCCCGACGCTACGAAGGACGGCGCGAGGTCGTGCTTCAGCGCGAGGAATGGGTGCGGGTTATGTTCAACGGGCGATTCAGTTGGGAGGGAGACTGGAGCTATCGCAAACAGGTGTTCAATATCGGCTGGACTGCCGAGGTGAAACGTAACCTCTTTTTGGCGGAACCCAAGCGACTCATTTCGGATATGGCAGACCTTTGGTAGGCTAAATTTGGGATGCCAAGTCCATAATGCTATTGGCTACCCGCGCCATCATCTCCTCATTCGTGCGCGCGCCGAAACGCTCGCGCAGGCGGTCGCGGAGTTTGTACGTGCGCTTGACCGGCAGGTTCAAGTCGGCGGCGATTTGTTTCATCGTGTACCCCTCGCGGAGCAGATACAGCATTCGGTACGCCTCACGGGTGAGCGGACGTAAGTCCGACGTTTCTCGAAGCCCGGTGAGATACTCCGCATGGGCGGTCGGGGAGAGGAACGGGCGGTTAAGCAGCACCGTTTGCACGGCAATCGGCAGGAGATCGCACAGGGAGTCCGCCCAATCGAGATAGCCGCTTACGCCAAGCAGGAGCAGATCGCGGATGAAGCGCCCATCGGTTGCTGTGCCGAGGATGATCAGCCGGGTATTCGGGGCGAGGTCACGCAGCGCGCCGACCGTCTCGACCAGATCACCGCCGTAGAGACGGTCACTCAGCAGCACGAGATCAAGCGGGGTGCGCTCCACAAGGGAGAGCAAGTCGAACGTGCAGCGGGCGGAGGCGGTGAGGCAAAAGCGGTGATCGGCTTCAAGAATGCCCTTGATGCCGTCCAACAGAATATCCGAATCATGTGCCGCCGCGATCCGCACCGCCATTGCTGTTCACTCTTGAATAAGTTTCCCTGTGGAGTGACCGGCAAAAGCGCAATACTCAGAGAGTCATGTCTCCTCTCTGAGCATACGAGAAACTCAACGTGGTGTTTTGATCACTTTAGGACAAATCAAGCGGTATTTTTGCCAGTCGTCACGGATTTGCTTTGCGCGCCAGCCGCCGATCCGGCATGAGCAGCCCTTTGTCAATCGCGGCGGCGACGATGTGCTCGATGGTGGGTGCTCCTAATGCCATCCGCAGCTTCATCCGAATGCGGTAGACCGAGCGCGGCTTGATGCGGAGTATCTGGGCGATGTCTTTCGGTTCTTTTCCCGCGCCGATCTGTTCCAGCACTTCCAAGTCGGTGTCGTTCAAGCCGCTGGAGAGCACCGCGACGCTGTTCCCGATCAGCAAGCCGGAGGCGCGCGGCGAGGTGTAGTAGAACCCCTGCATCACCGTCTCGATGCCGGGGAGCAGCGTTTCTTCCAACCGATCCTCGCGGAAGATGAAGCCAACCACGCCGCTCCCGAACAGGGATTGCAGGTAGCGCGCGTTCAAGCGACCGCTCAGAATCAGGATCGCCAGTGTGGGATACTTGCGGCGCAGCTTCGCGAGTACGTCGAGGATCGGGAGCTGCGGCGGCAAGCTGTCATCCAACAGCAGCAGATCAACCTCTTGATCGCCTAACCGAGCTTCTGCCGCTTCGAGATCGCGGTAACTTCCAACGACCTGAACTCCACTCGCCGGACGGTTGAGCAGGGTTGTCAGCCCGTTCCGGATCAGGTCTTGCGGAGCGACAATCACTGCACGAGTCGGCTGCACCATGAGCATCCTCACCAATGGAACTAGATGAACGGTTGGCGCGTGGTGCTGGCGGCGCGAAAACGGGGACGAACGGAATTGGAGTATAATGCGCGCATCCCCCACCACATTCGACATTGCAGCAGCGGATACACAGATTATAGAATCGTTGGAAACGCTGTCAAGATCGTTTAGTTTACCAGACACGCAGGTGTGGGTATGGAGAACTATTTACCCTTCGCGGATCAAATGAACATCCTGTTCGATGCTGTGCAGCATCCTGACGGACGACCGTACACCCTTCAAGAGGTGAGCGAAGCGACGGGGATCAGCCGGGGGACGCTGAGTCAGATGCGCAACGGCAGGATCACCAATCCGCAGCTCAGCACCTTACGCGCGATCATCAAATTCTTCAACGTGCCGCTGCGCTACTTTGAAACCGAAACCGCCGAGCAGTGCTACAAGCTGATCCACGACACCCGCGACCAGCAGGCGGAGCAGCGACCGCTGAACGAAATTTCGCTGCGCGCGATGAAGCTCACGCCGAATATGCAGAAGGACATTTTGACTATCATCAAGTGGGTACTGGATGCGGAAGCGTACCGCAAGCAGGGATTGGATGCTCCCCCGCTCCCGAATCTTGAGGAATACGACGATGACGCCGAGTTCTGAGCCGCCGGTGCCGTTTCGCCGCCAGCTCGCGCTTCTAATCGAGTATGCGGAAGGAGCGCCCACGCTGACGGAAGTGGCAAAGGGGGTAGGCATGTCGCTGCAAGGCTTGTACTACCTGCTGGACGGCAGAAACGACTCGCCGCGCTATCACACGGTGCGGCAGATCTGCGCCTTCTTCGGCGTGTCAATGGATTACTTCGGCTGTGAGACCGAAACAGCGTGCCTAAGAATGCTGCTCGACAAGCGCGCCGCGCAGCCGAAATCCGTGCTGCGTGTGATTGATCAGGATGCGGAACGCCTGAGCGACAAGGGACGGCGCAACATCCTCACCATGATCACGCTGCGAAGCCGCGTACAGAGGTTGTGAGCTTCGCCTTAGCAAGGGGCGAAACAGCGCAGTTCTGCCGATGACATGAACGAAATCAGTGCGGATTATGTTGTGGTTTTCGCAATTCCCCGTTGCTACACTTTCCGAATTTCCGTGTCGTGTCAGGTAAGGCTTTTTCCATGCGGCGTATTGCGTTTCCATCCCTGTCGTTCGTTCTTCTACTCCTGCTGATGCTCACTGTTTCCAGTGCTCATGCTCAGGAGGAAACCGTTCGCATTGTTGTGTACCGTGATGCCCAAAGTCTGACGCTTTACCTACCGGATGCGGGATTTCCAGACATCACAGGACTGTACATTGAGGCGACAACCGCCGTAGGTGAAATCGTGCGGCGTGACCTTGCCGCACTGCCTGCTTTTCGCGGGCTGCCCTACAACCGCCTTCCAGCGCCGATATGCTTTTATATGATCAGTGCCAGCAGCGCAACGCTGCCATTGGATTGCCAAACGACCACGACCCTCACACAAATGATGGCAGTGGGCGATGTGTTCTGGCACGAACAGGGCGATCGCACCTTGGTCTTTTATCTGGGCGAGATTCCGCAGATATGTCCAGCGGGTGCGCCGCGCTGCACACTGGTCTTCCCCGCCCTAGCGACACCCACTCCAACGGCGACGATCACACCGACACACACACCGACCGCAACGCCCACCAACACAGCAACCGTTACATACACGCCTACGCCTACACCGATCCCGTTAGGTTATCCCGGAAATTCCGTCACATCCAACGATCAGTGGACAGACATCGTCACCCAAGTATTCGACGGCGTAACAATGGTGCTGGTACCCGCCGGAAGTTTTACGATAGGAGCGAATCCGATATACGACGACGAGCGCAATGGTAGTGTGATCACCTTTGACCGTCCCTTCTGGATTGACCTGACGGAAGTAACACAGTTCGATTTCGAAAGGTTTGGCGGCGAGGCAACAAGCCCAAGCTACTTCACGGGGGATCAACGCCCGGTGGAGCAGATCACATGGTTTGAAGCGCGCGCTTTTTGCGCACTACGCGAGGCGCGCTTGCCCACCGAACTGGAATGGGAGTACGCAGCGCGTGGTCCCAGCGAGTGGGAGTACCCTTGGGGAAACAGTTGGAATGCCAGCAACGCGGTATGGAATCGCAGTAGGGTGCAGGGTACGGCGAACGTTGGCAGCATTCCGTCGGGCGCATCGTGGGTGGGTGCGTTGGACATGATCGGTAACGTTTGGGAATGGGTGAGTTCATCGTACCTACCCTATGACAGTACCCAAGATCGGGAGGCGGGGACCGGTGACGGAATGGTTGTACTACGTGGCGGCTCGTGGAAAAGTTACGATGTTACCACTACTCTCCGCGGTGCGGTGCGCGGTTATAACTACGCTATCAACGAGGATGACTACTTTGGCTTCCGCTGTGTTCGCGATTACTGAGAGCTAGACGAAGCTTTGTGCTTTCGCTTCTGTCTACACCACCACCGGAAACACCACCAGTACTGGCAGTGCACCGACCAGCACGCCCATGATCACCTGTGTGAGCGTGTGATTGCGCGTGACCACCCGCGCCCACAACGTCAGGATCACCAGCGTCGTCAGCACGAGCAGAATCACCGGGTTTGCGAGTTTGCCGAGCACCAGCAGCCCGGTGTAACATCCTGCCGCGACCGCCGCGTGCATGGAAATCTTCGTCACATAACGGTTGATCGCCCACTGGAGCGGCATCCACACCGCCAGCGCCCCCACGCACGCGATCACCACACGCGGCGCGCTCAGGATCAGCAGCACCAGCAGGCAGAACAGGATCAAGCCCCACCCAATCGCATACAAGCGGTTGCGCACGATCCGGCGGTACACCGGACGGTTCGACCGTTCAGACTGCACCTTGAGCAGTGCCCCCGGCAGCACGATCATCCCCAGCACGACCGCAGACCATTGCAACGCCTCACCCAGCGATAAATCGCTGAGTATCACTAGCGTCGTCGGGATCGACAGCAGAAATGGATCGAGCACCCGCCCGATCAGCACGGCAAATCGATTGCGGTTATCCGGCATCACATCGGTCATACACGAATCCTTGCTAAATCGCGCACCAGCGCGGCATACGGTTCGTTTCGGTCAACGATACGCTCAATTTGTGTGCGCAGCGGCGCGTCGTCCGGGAGTTTCCGGTAATGATCGAGAATGTCCACCACCTGATCATACGTCGCCATATCCAGATCATCCGGATGCATCAGCTTGATCTGTCCCGCTGACTCAGCGCCGGAGACAACCATGCGCCGCAGCCGTTTGAGCCGCAGATACACACGCATCTGGTTCGGATAGAAGATCGGCTGAAGCACGTCGTAAGGGATCAGCACGACGAAGAGCAGCAAATAGCTGATATAGCTCGAAATTCGTTCCAGCCTGAACAGTCCCGGCGCAGCATCACTGCCATTTTGTAGGGCGAATACCCACGCGAGTTCGCTCGCAAGCTGCATCGCCAGCGCGACATGGGTGATCACCACAAGGATCATGCGGAAACGAGGCAGACGGGTTTTCTCTCGCCTGAACGAGACGATCACCGGCGGCAGCAGCATGATCGTCAGCCACACGATCAGCGGAATAGCACGTATCGCTCGGATGTAGAGCGACAGATCAGCGGGACTGACTGCGTTTGTCCGCGCCGACCACACGACCATCAGCGTTAAGCAGATCGCTATGAGTGCGCTGAACCGCACCATGAACCCCCTTAAGCGCGGCAGTCCGGGGTAAAGCTGGCGCATGCCGACATAAACAAGGTACGCGGCAGTGAATCCGAGGAGTGTGCGCGTCAGCAGCGCCACCGGCTGTCCGCCAAACAATGAGTCCACCGAAATCTCGAAGTCGTCGATGCTGAGGGCAACACTCAGATAAAGGCTGAAGTACACGCCCCACCCCAGCAGTGACCCGCGGCTCGTGATGCGGCGGCGGTACACCGCGCGCATGAACCGGTAGGCGAAAAAGGTACACAGCAGCGTGCTCAGGCTGAAAACAATCGCTTGAT
>JAPKMU010000311.1 GCA_026645745.1 Anaerolineae bacterium
GTTATGTCGCGCTCGGCATCGTCGTGGTGGTGGGTGGTTTGTCTGTGCTCCGCAACGAACCCTTACTTGGCACAAGCGTGATCACGCTCGGAACGGTATTCGCCTTCTTACAGTTCGTCCAGCGCTTCACTCAACCTGTCGCGCAGATCGCGCTGCTGTGGACGAACATCCAAAGCGCGATCGCGGGCGGCGAGCGTATTTTCGGGCTGCTTGACGAACCTATCGAAATTCAGGACGCTCCGAACGCCAAACCCCTGCCCACCAACGTCGCAGGACGCGTCGAGTTCAAAAATGTGTCGGCGGGGTACAAAGAAGGTCAACATGTGCTGCGCGGCGTGAGCTTCACGGTTGAACCCGGCAAAACCATCGCCATTGTTGGACCGACGGGCGCGGGCAAAACCACGATCATTAATCTGATCCCACGCTTCTATGATGTCACGGGCGGCGAAGTGTTGATCGACGGGATCGATGTGCGCACAGTGCCGCAAGAAAACTTGCGCCAGCATATCGGAATCGTGCTTCAGGATACATTCCTGTTCAGCGACACGGTGATGAACAACATCCGTTATGGACGGTTGGACGCGACCGACGAAGAGGTGATCGCGGCGGCGAAGATGGTCGCGGCGGATTCGTTTATTGAGCGTTTGCCGGAACAGTACCAAACCGTTCTCGGTGAGCGCGGCAGCGGATTATCGCAAGGTCAGCGCCAGTTGATCGCGATTGCGCGCGTCGCCCTGATGACGCCGCGCATCCTGATCTTGGACGAAGCGACTTCGAGCGTCGATACGCGCACCGAGCGCATCATCCAAAAGGCGTTTGAACAACTTCTCAAGGGGCGCACCAGTTTCGTGATCGCCGACATGGTGATGATGCTCCGCGACGGGGTGATCGTCGAACGCGGCACGCACAACGAACTGCTCGCGCAGCGCGGGCAGTACTACGATCTCTACATGAGTCAATTCCGTAAGGAAGAGGAAGATGAAGCCCCGCCCGCGAATGGGAGTGTCTCCTTGGAGACAACCCCTCAGCCAAGCGGTGACTAAGTCAACAAACGGGGATGCTTGATGGCATCCCCGTTTTGATCTATCGTACTGCCAGCAGTGTCGAAGCCATCGTACGCCCTTGATCGGTCAAACGCAGTGCATCGCTCACGAGTTGAACGTAACCGTTCCGCTGTGCGCGCTTCACGGTCTGATGCGCATAACGCGGACTCCAATTGAGTTCATCCGTCAGGTGTCCAAGCGTATTCTCGGTTTCTTCGTCGCTCGTGCCTTCATGCCGCCTCAGGTGAACAAGCAGCATCTCGACGGCGAACCGCTCGCCGCGCCGCTTACGCCGAATCACCTGCGCGATTAGCCCACGTTCCGGCGCGAACATCAACGCCGCCACGAAAAAGATTCCAGTCATCGTCGCCATCGCGCCGCTGATGTTGACGTTCAAAGCCCGTGCGATCCAGTAGCCTGAAATCGCGGCGGCGATCCCGATCAGAGCACTGTAAGCGATCATCCGTGCCAATCGATCTGTGAGCAAATATGCTGCCGCTGGTGGGGCGATCATGAGCGCGATCACCAAAATCGAACCGACATGATCGAAGGCCCCAACCGCCGTCACCGAAACGCTGGTCATCAACCCGTAATGAATCAGAGCGGGCGAAAACCCGAGCGCCGCCGCCAATCCGGCATCAAACGTCGCCAGTTTGAGTTCTTTGTAGAACACCGCGACCGCAATCAGATTGGCGATCAGGATGATCCCCATCACCACGACGCCGCGCGGTAGGCTCGATCCAATGATGTCCACGCGGTTGAACGGCGCGAACGCGAGTTCACCGAGCAACACCGCATCGACATCAATATGAATGCTGCCGAAGTTCTGCGTAATGATGATCACCGCGATGCTGAACAACGCCGGAAAAACCAATCCAATCGCCGCATCTTCACGCACGCGCCGCGTTTTGAGCAAGAGTTCACTCAACGTCACCGTGAGCACCCCTGCCCCCGCCGCAAACACGATCAGCAGCGGATTTTCGATGTCGCCCAACAGCATAAACCCGATCACGATACCGAGCAGCACCGTATGGCTGATCGCGTCGCTGATCAATGCCGAGCGGCGCAGCACCAGAAACACGCCGGGAATCGCACACGCCGCCGCCACCAACGCCGCGACAACCTGAATTTCGATTTGAGACTGCGTCATGGCTCATAAACTCCTTTCGGGCGGGCGCTTCCAACAACGTGAGCCTGTGCGTTTGGCTCGACCGGAGATGGTGCGAGTACGGATTTAGTCCGCCGCAAACTCCAAAGAATGCCCCGGTTCGGCGCGAAAAGAAGCGATACGATCACAATCACGGTGATCGCCAAAACGATCACGGGACCTGTTGGCACATTCGCCGCTGAACTGCTGATCAATGCGCCCGCCGCGCCCGCCACTGCCCCGAACACCGCCGACAGAATCACCATCACGCCGAGCCGGTTTGTCCATTGGCGGGCTGCCGCCCCCGGAGCGGCGATCATTGCACTCATCAGCACCACGCCGACCATTTGCAAGCCAACCACAACCGCGATCACGATCAGCGTGGTCACCAGCACATCCAGCAGACCTACAGGCAAGCCGATTGTGCGCGCATACTGCGCATCAAACGTGATCAGCTTGAATTCCTTCCAGAACAACGCGATCAGCAGGAGCGCGATCCCGCCGATCCCCGCCATCGTGATCACATCACTTTCGACGGTCGCGGCAGCTTGACCGAACAAGAATCGATCCAATCCGGCATGTTCTGATCCCGGTTGGCGGATCACCCATGAAAGGAGTGCCATTCCGAAGCCGAAAAAGACTGCGAGAATTACGCCTTGCGCGCTGTCCTGCTTGATTCGCGTCGTTGAGGTGATCAAGCTCATAAACAGCGTACCGAGCAGTCCGGCGATCAACGCGCCGATCAGCAGGGGGAGCGGTGCGCGCACCCCTGTGATCAAGAACGCGATGATCACACCCGGCAGCGCCGCGTGACTCATCGTATCTCCGAGCAGACTCGCTTTGCGCAGTACGGCAAACGCGCTCAAAGTACCGCTCACTAAGCCCAACACGATTGCGCCGAGCAAAACATTGCGAATGGTGTAATCGGTGAATATCAGCAGAAGGTTTTCCATGCTTATGCCTCCTGCTTGAGCAGCAGATCAACACGCCCGCCGTAAGCGGCGCGCAGATTTTCCGGCGTGAACACGTCTTCAACACGCCCATTCGCGATTGCCTTGACGTTCAGCAGCAGCACATGATCGAAGTATTCGGGCACGGTTTCCAAATCGTGATGGACGACGACAACCGTGCGACCGCGCGCTTGCAAGTCTTTCAACACGCGCACAATCGCATGTTCGGTCGTCGCGTCTACGCCCTGAAAAGGTTCATCCATCAGGTAAATATCCGCGTCTTGAGCGAGCGCACGCGCCAAAAACACGCGCTGCTGCTGTCCGCCGGAAAGTTGGCTGATCTGACGAGAGGCGAAATCGCGCATTCCGACCATCTCCAGCGCTTCATGAGCGACGGCGCGATCCGCTTTACCGGGGCGTTTCACCCATCCGATGCGTCCGTAGCGCCCCATCATCACCACGTCAAGCGCGTTGGTGGGAAAATCCCAATCTACACTGCCGCGCTGAGGCACATAAGCGACGCGCTGACGCTCTTCAGCGTACGAACGTCCAAAGAAGTGAACGTGTCCGGCGGATCGCGGCACAAGTCCCAGCATCGCCTTGATCAGCGTGCTTTTTCCCGCGCCGTTCGGTCCGACGATTGCCATGAGCGCACCCGCCGGAACGGTGACATCGACATCCCACAAGACCGGCTCTTCGTGATACGCAACGGTGAGGTCTTCCACCGCAATCGGGTAGAGGCTGGTATCTTTCGTCATGATTTACTCCCCGTCCCCTAGCAAGCCGCTCACAATCGTATCGACGTTGTGCGTGATCATGCCGATGTAAGTTCCCTCAAACGTGCCTTCATCGCCAAGCGCGTCCGAAAACAGCAGACCGCCGATCACCACTTCATGCCCTTGATCTTCCGCACCCGCAACGATGGCTTCCACGACATCCGGCGAGATACTGCTTTCAACGAAAATCGCGGGAAGTTGGCGGTCGATCAAGAGTTGGATCATGTCGCGGATATTCTGTACGCCAACTTCGCTTTCGGTGGTAATGCCCTGCGGCGCATACACCTCGATCTCATAAGCGCGGCTGAAATATTGAAAAGCGTCATGCGCTGTGACCAACACGCGCTGTTGTTCAGGAATGCGCGCGATCTGTTCGCGTGCATATGTGTCAAGCGCATCGAGTTCGTTCGTGTATGCGGCGAGGTTTGCGGCGAAGTAGTCCGCGTAAGCAGGTGCATATTCACTCAATCCTCGCGCAATTTCGCCAGCCGCAAGCGCCCACAACTGCACATCCATCCATACATGCGGATCAGGTTGGTTGTAAGTCGGGCTGGTCAAGCGCAGGTCTTCGGGAATGACTTCGCTTACAGGGATCGTCGGCTTACCCATTCCATCGCGGATTTGTTCGAATACGTCAATCATGCGCGCTTCAAGGTGAAGCCCGCCGTAGAAGATGATGTCGGCTTCAAACAGCGTTTCGACATCGCGTTCGGTGGCAGTGTACAGGTGCGGATCAACGCCTGCCCCCATGAGCGCCGTCACCTGAGTGCAGCCGCCGCCGATGTTACGCGCCACATCTGCGATCATGCCTATCGTTGTGACAACATTGATTTCCGGTGCGCTGCACGGAGATTCGATCTCGGACTGAGCGGCAGTACCTATGCTGCCAGCCAAGACCAAAAGCGCAATCACGCTGATTACGGCGAGATGTTTCATGATGCATATACCTCTTATGACTATCGTCAGGTCAATATGCATCACATCTAAACACAAATTTAGACCTTTTGCAACTCCATTTTTAGACCATCCTAAACATTGGACTTATGTGCCGGGTTCGCGCTCTAAAATGATGATGCGATCATCGACCATGACCTCATCCACGATTTCAATACCGTTGAGCGTGATTGGCACGCGTTCGAGCGTAACCGTATCGTAGAAACCAATCCAGAAGGAATACCCGTCTCCCAGTGGCGGGAGTTCGTCGGCAGTGATGCGCAGCAGCCGCTCATCTTTGATCCACTCCCCCGCCTGCCAATACTGAGTTGAATAATAGCCAAGCGGAGTCGGCGCAACCGGAGAATCCCACGCCTTGATCTGATTGCCATCGGAATCGCGGAGATGAACGAAAATCGAATAATCCGTCTGTGCTGTGCCGATCACCTCCCAGAAAAGCGTAACGTACAGCGGACGACCGGGCCAAAGCTCAAACCCGCCGAGATCGTAACCCGCAAAACGCGCGAAATCCCCGATCACAACTTGATCAGTGGGGATGCCGCCCGGATGCTGTGCATCAAACCGCCGTGCTGTGTTGATCTCGTACACTTCATAGCGAAAGATGCCGTCGTCCATCCCCCATGCCCGCCGCGCAAGATCAACGCGACCGAGCGCACCCAGAACAGGATTTTGCGACGCACCAACCGCTTGATATTCCCCGATGGTTTCCGGCGCACCCCAGACAAAATACGCCGCGTCATCGACTTGATTTAACTGTGTCGGCGCGGCGGTGCGAATCATCTCCGTTGGAAAAAAGAACGGGAGGCGGTCGATTCCCGGCGCATCCACAACAAGCGTCTCACCGGGATGATCGGCTTTCCACACGTTCAGCCCATCCACAACCGTCATCAGCGCGGCGTTCCCGGAACGGTAGCGGGCATCGTCGGTTGGGTACTTGTCCGTCCACAAATAATCCCACCCGCCGTTCATATCGTAGATCGCGCTGAAAATGCCGGGGATGCCGATAACGATCACGCTGATCACAAAGACGGCGCGAAGCGCACCGCGCATCCGACGCGGATTCACCCATGCGGCGAAAATCACCGCCGTTGGGGTAATCAACAGCGGCACGATAGCAAACTGCAAGCGGTAGTGATAGCTGTACGAGTAAAACCATGTGATGAAGTACGGGAGCGCCATCGCTAACGCCAGCCCGACCCACCCAACGATTCGCCAGCTTTCTGGAGTCAGCACGCGCTTGGCGTAACGCCAAAGCGCCCAACCGAGCAGCGCCGCTCCCGCTGCAAAAGCTGCCCACTCTATGCCAGCCATGCGGCGCGGTTCGCTGATGCTGGGCAGCACCCCGAACCCGATCAACGCTGCGCCCAAAAAGATCAATATGAGGGAAGGACGCTTTTTGCCGTAAACGAGCACAAACAAGAGCAGAACCGCTCCCGCAACCAGAAACCACCCAAACTCACCGCCGCTGCGCAGCGCCAACTCCAACCAATAGCTTGGTGGAAAATCAACGGCAGGATGACCGAGGAGGAGATTACGGATATACCAGACTCCACCGAGCGGCGCAGCGGCAAGCCCGGTAATAAAGATCAGTTCGATTTTCCCACGCACGCCGTGAATCACCCCTGCAAGCGTGTGCTTCGCGCCCCATGTTTGAATGAGGGACACGGCAAACATGACGGCGATCCCCCACACGAACGCGCCCATTGTTGGCTTCGTCCACAAACCGATTCCCAAAATGATCCCGGCAATTGCGGCGTAGCGGCGCTGATAAGTCGTACTCGTCCACGCCGTTAAGAAATATGCCGCCGCTAACGTGAATAGGAACGCCAGCGGAATCTCAAGATCGCCTGCCCGCGACCACTCGCCGGAATGCGGATAAAGCGTCCAAATCGCCGCG
>JAPKMU010000312.1 GCA_026645745.1 Anaerolineae bacterium
GTCAGCACTGCTCGTCGCGCCGATCTTCAACCCACGCGGCGAAGTGACGTATTATTTACCGGACGGGTCATGGCGCAATCTGCTCACGGGCGAAATCGCCGAGGGCGGACGCTGGCGCACCGAGAAACACAGCTATTTCAGTTTGCCGCTGTGGGTAAACCTCGAACGCGGAGGTCACTGGGAATGCTTGAGTTCGTACCCGTCTGAACCATAATCGGATCGCGTACAAGGGATCATGACATGCCGCGCTGTTCACCACGCGGGGAAGCACGCTCTACGCGATTCTGCTCGGCGTGCCTGACCACCCACAGGTGACGATTGAGGCGCTCGGCACACCGGCATTGGTGTTCAAAATTCGCGGGTAATCCTCACGGCGTGACCGCGAAAAACGACTCTAGCACGAATTCCTCGGCGAACGGAGCGAGATCAAAGTCCGCGCCGAGGATGTCGCTTGCGCCGCGTGCCCGTCCCCGGTCTGCGCTGATCAATGCGAGATTGATCAGGGGCGGATTGCCCAAGAGCGCGAGCGGAATTTGCACCTCGATCACGGATGGCGTGCCATTACGAATCGCTGACGCGCCTGTGAACATACGGGTTTCCCATTCACTACCTGTCCACCCGCTGAATGTGTACCCGCCGATTGGGTAACCACGCTCCTCTCGGATTGTCACATCGAGGCGATATTCCGGCTCATACGGCGCGGCGACTGTAATGGGTCGCCGCCCCACATCGACTGCTGCGCCTGTACCGTCGCCTGTCGTGTCAAAATACAACAAGTAACTGCCTTCACGATTGAACACACTGTCGGCTGTCGTGAAAGCGATAGAGAGCCATTCATCCTCTGACCGGATGTAAAAATCAAGCAGATCAAGCGGGCTAACACCGTTCAGGACATCGCTTTCCGTATCGTGCACAAGCGGATTGCCATAAGCGGACTCGATCACACCGTCGGGAAGTATGGTTGGGATCAGATAGGGAGCATTCAGAAAATTGATCCCCTCTAATACCTCGTTTTGGTTCTGAAAATCGAAAAAGGTCGCGTTTTCCCAGTGTGAACCCACGCCCCAGCGCGTTGCACATCCGGTCGAAACCCAAGCAGGCTCCCAGTAGACCACGCCCGAAGCGCCGTTGCTGATTAAACTCTGCGTCAAGTCAGTGAGAAAGCGATATTGTCCATCGGGACTAAACGAATATCCGCGCAAGCCTTGATCGAGCACGTTATCGGCGTTGTCGCCTGCTGTCTCGCGCGTCCACCCGTAACCCGTTTCGAGAATCATCACCTCTTTGTTAAAACGCTGGCGCAGTGTGGTGACGTGTGCGCCCATATCGGCGATGGAGAACGTACTCCACTGGGGGTAATAGGACACCCCGATCACATCAAAATCGGTCACGCCTGCTGCTTCTGCCTGTGTGAACCACCAGAGCGTATTTTCCGGTTGGGCGACGTGCAGCAGAATCTTCACCGTACTGCTGAAGTCCCGTACCGCGCGAATCCCGGCATTGAACAGGCGGGCATCACGCGCCCAAATTTGATCCGCCCCTTGTTTGAGTATGCCGCCGTTCGTCTCGTTGCCGATTTGCACAAAAGCCGGGGTCAACCCTTCCGCCGCGAGTTCGGTCAATACGGCGGTTGTGTACTCATAAACCGCTGCTTCCAGCCCGTCGGTCTCCAATCCCTGCCAAGCCGCCGGAATTTGCTGCGTTCCTGCGTCCGCCCATGTATCCGAATAGTGAATATCGAGCAGCGTGATCATGCCCGCATCTTGGGCGCGACGGAACGTCCGCTTGACATCCTCAAGCGTGCTGTAGTTCGTCCAGTCGGGATTGTGCCACAAACGCGCACGTACCAAGTTCGCACCGCGTTCTGCAAACAGCGCGAACGGGTCAACCGCCTGACCATTTTCACGATACACCGCGCCGCAGTCTTCTACCTCGTTGACATACGACATATCCACACCGAAGTAAAACGGCGGTGTGCTTTCTTGCGCCAGCGCCGTACATACACTCAATGCCAGCGTGAGAACCGTCCACACGATGATCCGAGTCATAAACATCTATCCTTTGACCGAACCCGCCGTCAGCCCATCGATCACATACTTTTGCAGCGGAATGTAGATCAGGATGATCGGGATGGCGGCAAGCACCGCGCCCGCCGTGATCACGCCGAAATCTTGGTCAAAACGGTCGGTTTGGAACAACTGTAAGCCGACCATGACGGTGAGATTTTCTGAGCTTTTCAGGAGGACGCGGGCGATCACAAAATCGCCATAAGCGGCGATAAACGTCAGTACGCCAATCGTGATGACAATCGGCGTCATGATCGGAAATACGATGTGACGGAAGGTCTGCCAAGGGGTTGCGCCGTCCACCAGCGCTGACTCGTCGAGTTCAACGGGGATCGAATCGACGTATGCCTTGACCAACAGAACGTTGATCCCCATTGATCCGGTGGAGTAGAGCAAGATCAGCGCGGCATGGGTATCCAACCCGATCCACTCGATGACCGTGCCCAACTGCTGAAGCATCGAGAAAATCGCCACCATCGCCAAAATCGACGGGAACACATTCAGAACCAAAATCGCCAGCATCAGCACACGCCGCCCTTGAAAGCGGAAGCGCGAGAGCGCATACCCGGCGAGGCTGGTCAGAAAAACGGTGATCACCGTCGTGATCGACGCGATCTTGAGCGAGTTTACAAACCATTTGGCATATGGGAAGAACTCGCTTGAGAGCAGTTCTTCATAGTTGACGAAGCTCGGCTCTGCCGGGAAGAAAGTGCCGCCGATCAGCGATTTTGCCGGGTTCAGCGAAGCGGACACCACCCATAACGCCGGGATCACCGCGAACAGAATCAGCGCAACCGCCAGCAGATATAACAGAAAATAGCGGACAAGTTTTCGCGGTGAGATTGGTTTTCTCATCGATACCGCGCGAGATGTTGAGTGGTTTTGAACGGCGTCCATGATCAGGCTGTCTCCTTGAGCGCTTTCGTAAACCGGAGCTGAATGATGACCAGTCCGGCGACCAGCAGGAACAGCAGCACGGTGATCGCGGCGGCGAGTCCGTAGTTGGTGACATTCGAGGTTACGAAGGCGAGGCGGTACACGAACGAAATCAGGATGTCGCTGTAGCCCATCGGCACGATGGTGTTGGGCATGGGCGGCAGCCCGAAGTTGAAGATGTAAATCACGTTGAAGTTGTTGAAGTTGAACGTAAACGACGCGATCAAGAGCGGCATCATGATACGCAGCAGCAGCGGCAGCGTGACGTGATAAAATTTACCCCACCCGGACGCGCCATCGACCAGCGCCGCGTCGTAAATCTCGCCGGGGATCGAACGGATTGCTCCGGCAGTGATGACATAAAAATACGGGTATGACAGCCACACGTTGACCATCACCACAGCGAGGCGCGTCCAACCCACGTTTGAAAACCAATCCGGCGAACTGCCGAAGATCGATTCCAGAATTGGCGCGACAAAGCCTAGATCAGGATTCAACATACTGCGCCAGATCAAGATCGAAATCAGCACCGGGATGGGCCAAGGGATGATCAACAAGGCACGGATGACGCGCTTTCCCGGCAGATTCTCAAACAGAATGGTCACGATCAAGCCAACGCAAAAACTGAAGAATACCGAGCAGAACGCGAAGGTGATATTCCACATGAGCATCGCCAGCAGCGGCTCACGGAAACCTTCATTCCCAAGGAAGTTCTGAAAATGCCGCGCGCCGATGTAATCGATATAGCCTATCGGCAGTTCTTCGCCAGATTCGGACGTAAACGTGCCTTCAACCGGGCGGTAAATTTCACCCGTCTCTTGATCGATGATTGCATCTTGCGCCGCGTCATAGCGATACTTCGGCTGAAGCGCGGCGGCTTCGCGCAGTGAACTTACCCGCACCGTATTCGGTGCTTCACCGAAGTCGATTGCGCTCAACTGGGTGATGATCGGCACGGTGCGGTTGAGCGGCAGCCGTTCATAGCCTTCTAGCGTCAGGGGAATATTGTTTTCGTCCGCCGCGCCAACAATGCCTGTTCCCGGCGTGACGGCTTCGAGGGGGGAACCGGGGCGCGCGAGATAGCCTGTGCCGTCAGCGTCGATCAGCCACAGCACATAGGATGCGCCATCAGCGGACTGAAATGCCGTCCAACTATAGGTTGCGCCGCTTTCCGGCAGATACAGTTCCGACTCAAGACGGTTGATCGCCTGCTGCTTCGCCATCAAGTGACCGCTGCCCATGTTCGTCACGCTGATGTACAGCGTATAGAAAAGGGGGTACAGCGTGAACAGCATCGCCAGCGCCAAGCCGATTCCCAACCAGCGCAGCGGCGTGAACTTGCGGCGCAGATAGATCAGCGCAATAAACACCGTGATCGCGCTCAGAGCTGACCCCAACGGAACCAAACCCTGAGCGAACAGCGAGGTGATCAGCCACATTGCGCCGATGAGGATCGCGCCGACGATGGCGAGATTGATCAAGTAACTTCGGGTTGGAATAACAATAGCAATTTTGTTCATAGAGAGTTCTCGCTGCGTGACGCGATGCAAACAGAAGGGGAGCGGACAGCCTCTCCCCTTCAAAATTCTACGTTTTACCCGTTCACCTGCGCGAGAATCTGCTCAACTGCGCTGTCTAGGGCTTCCTGCGGATCAAGTTCACCCTGCGCGACCAGCGAACCCGCATTCACCCACGCATCCCACACGAAACCCATCGCCGGAATCGATGGCATTGGCTGTGCGTTGATCCCAGCCGCGTTGAAGCCTGCCGTATTCGGATCAGTGGCGGATTCAAAGATTGACGCCCATGCCGATGGACGCGGTTCAGCGTCGAAGATCGCCTGATAATGCTCTTCCGTCGCCAAGAAATCGACCGCGAAGACCTGTGCAAGGATCGCGTTTTCCTTGTTGGCGTTGATCACCAAGCCTTGTACACCGAGGAACGGATAGCCGGGTTCGCCACCTTCTTCTGCCGCCGGAAATGCCGAAATCGCGTAAGGCACACCCGCCGTATCGAAGCGGTTGATCGCCCAAGGTCCGGTCATGATGAACGCCGAGCGCCCGGTTTCAAATTGGACGTGTGAGGCTTCCCAGTCGATGTTCGCGGACACTGCGCCTTCTTCGATCAAGTGCTGCACCCATGCCAGCCCCGCGACCATGCCTTCGTTGTTCATGCCGATGTCATCCGGGGTGAAGTTGCCCGCTTCGTCGCGCCCGAAGATATAACCACCGTAAGACGTATACACCGGGTAGATGTTATAGGTCAGGTCGGGGAAGCCGATGACGGAGTCGATGCTGCCTTCGTCGAGCAGTTCCATCCCGATTTCTTCAACTTCCGCCCATGTTGCGGGGGCTTCCGGCACGAGATCGACATTACGGAAGAAGCCGATATTTTCGACCGCGAGCGGCACGCCGTAAAGCTGACCGTCATAGGTGAACCCGTCAATCGCGCTCGGCAGGTAGTTTTCTGCACTATCGCCTAAATCAATCGGCATCGCCGCGCCATTTTCGACAAACGGTCCCAAGTTGTCATGCGGGATGATGATCATGTCAGGACCTTCGCCGGATGCCGCGCCGAGCGTCATCGCGTTGCGGATTTCGCTGAGATCGACGACTTCGACAACCACCGGCACGCCGTATTCGGCTTCAAACTGCGCACCCAGTTCCGTGAGAACTTCCAGACGACCATCATCATAAATCCACAGGGTTAGCTGAGTGTCTTGCGCGAATGCCGCAGTGTTCACCCCAAGGAGGAGGAGTCCCGCAAGCAGGACGAGGAGGTAAGAAACGACTTTCTTCACGTTTACCGCTCCTTCAAATGAAAAGTTTCCCAATCTTGTCGCCTTGTCAACACGTGTTGACTACGCGCGTTGATTTACTATATACTCCCCGTTGAACAAGAGTCAAGTATTTTCGCACCGAATACGGATGTTTTATGCGGATCGTTCAAGTTTTTACCGAAGATTGGCAGTTTGTCGCCGCCGCTGATGAAGATTTTCAAGCGGTCACACTGCCTCACACCAACAAGACATTTGACCGCCTTTCCGTCGATCACACGGAATATCAGTTCGTCTCAACCTACCGCCGCCGCTTTACCCTGCCCGATAATGTGACCGGAAAATGTGTGTACCTTGACTTTGACGGCGTGATGTTGATCAGCACGGTGTATGTCAACGGTAAGCGGATCGGAATGCACAAAGGGGGATTCGCGCCGTTCTCGTTTGACATCACCGAAGCGATCACCCCCGGCGAAAATCTGCTCACTGTGGTCGTTGATTCGACGGAAGACCCGACTGTACCCCCGTTCGGTGGGCAGGTTGATTTTTTGACCTTCGGCGGCATTTACCGGGATGTTTCGCTGCGCATCGTTGATCCGTGTCATGTGGTGGGCGTGTTCCCGCGTCCGTCTCATGTGCTGACCGCGCCGCGTCTCGACTGCGATGTTCAAGTGAGCTTGTGTCAGCCGGGAATGACGCTCGAACTCCGTTTGGAAGATGTGCATGCACAGATGATCGCATCACAGTCCTGTGAAGTCACCGCGCTTACGAAGACGATCACGTTTTCTGAACTCGCGGCAGTCGGGCTGTGGTCACTCAATACGCCGACACTCTATACGCTGCGTGTGACACTCTTGCGCGATGGCGCGCCAGTGGATGAGATCAGCGTGCGCTTCGGCTTCCGCGAGGCGGAATTCCGTGCCGATGGGCGGTTTTACCTCAACGGCGAACCGCTCAAGC
>JAPKMU010000313.1 GCA_026645745.1 Anaerolineae bacterium
GCTTGACCGATGGTGAATTTGCCCGCACGGGCATCATGCACATACAGTAACGACGGAACACCGGAAAACTGGACTTCCGCTTCGCTCGTGCCGATGGTTGGGAGGTGCAGAACTTCCGGCGTACTGGTAGTTTCGTTCCAGCGTGCGATCACGCTGTTGGTCGTGCCGAAGTCGATGGCGAGTTTATAACCCATGATGCCCTTAGAATGCGTATAATTCCAGTCAAATTGTAGACGGTTTTACGCAATCCCTGCATCAGAATAGATGTTCGTTTTCTTAATTAATGCGGAATCGGGTAGGCGGGAATCAAAAAACGCAGCGTGAATAGGTGTTCACACTGCGTTTTTGGTGTGGGGCTAAGATGCGTGCTCGACGGCGTATTTGCGCCGGTCGAGAACCCACAAGATATCATCGACACCCTTCACGACGGAGGCGGCAGGAGGCGGGTCTTTTGTATCAACGTCATCCGGGTGTTCGACCCAAAATCGAATCCCATCCAACGCGAGTAGATAAAACGTGTGCAGTGACAGAAATACTTCAAATCGTTCGTTGAGGAAATGGTAATTCATTGCTTCACCGGGATGCGGGTAATTCGGAGAGTCGGCAACGCGAAAATATTCCAGCACGATTGCGTCTTCAAACGGCTTCAAATCAAACGTCACATCCGGGGGTGATTGAGCATCGTCGGGTTTGGTCGATTGGATCACGCGCTTTTCGATTGATTTGATCCACAACCAGCCGTGTGCGGGGGAAAGTATGCTGTGCGTTCCGGTTAAGCGGCAGGTGTCCCTATCCCTACCCATGCCCCATGTCTCCAGCACGATCTCAAAATGCTGATCCGCGTAGACGGCGATTTCCACGCGGCTGCCGCCTGCGCTGAAGTGTTCATGATGCTTCCACAGTTCATTCCAACCGGGAGGTATTTCAAAGGGGGTGTTCATTCATGACGCTCCTAACCCGTCGCAGTCTGTAATCTATCCTATTATGCGGACTCGACGGGCTTGTGAGCGTGAGGGAGAGTTAATTCGAGCGAGTCGGCGGGCGGCGGCGCGGTTTGTGCTGCGCTTCGCTCGACCGGGACGAATTCGACGCGCTGGTGGACGAACCCGCGCTCATCGGTTGACGAGTTTCGCGGCGTGGTGCGTTTTGCCCACGCTGCCCGTTTGACGACGATGATCCGCGTGAACCGTTCCGCGACTGCGGCTGACCCTGTCTATGCTGGGGGCGCTGAAGCTGCGGCACTTCCGCCGAAACAGCGGACATCGGATAGGGATGGTCGTCGATGATCGGCACGCGCAAGCGGATCAACTTTTCGATGTCGCGCAGATACGCGCGTTCTTCGTGATCGCAGAACGAATACGCCGCGCCATCTGCACCCGCACGGGCGGTTCGCCCGATGCGGTGGACATACGTCTCCGGCTCATTCGGCAGATCATAATTGATGACATGCGTCACGTCGTCCACATCGATCCCGCGCGCGGCAATATCGGTCGCCACGAGGACACGCGTCACACCCTTCTTGAAGTTGGCGAGCGCACGCTCACGCGCCGTCTGGGATTTGTTCCCGTGAATCGCTTCGGCGTTGATGCGCGACCGTTCCAACTGTTCCGCCAGTTTATTCGCGCCGTGTTTCGTGCGCGTGAAAACCAACACGCGCCGAATCTTGTGATCATCGAGCAGATGTTCAAGCAGAGCGCGTTTGTGCTGTTTATCGACAAAATACACCGACTGCGTGATCCGCTCAACCGTTGTTGCTTGTGGTGTGACTTCAACACGCACCGGCTTGTACATCAGGTGTTCCGCCAGCGCTTGAATTTCCGGCGGCATCGTCGCGGAAAACAACAGCGTTTGGCGCTTGACCGGCAGCGCGGCGATGATCTTCCGCACGTCATGGATGAAACCCATGTCGAGCATCCGGTCGGCTTCGTCTAGGACGAAAATCTCGATGGTGTTCAGCTTGACGTAGCCCTGATTCATCAAATCGAGCAGTCGCCCCGGCGTTGCGACGAGCACATCCACGCCGCGCTTAAGCGCTTCGACCTGTGGATTCTGTCCGACGCCGCCGAAGATCACCTGAGCACGAATTTTGGTGAATCGACCGTAGCTCGAAAAACTTTCCTGAATCTGGCTTGCCAGTTCACGGGTAGGCGACAAGATCAAAGCGCGGATTGCGCGGTGTCCATTCGGGTTCGGTGTTTCGATCAGCCGCTGCAAGATCGGGAGCGCGAACGCGGCAGTTTTGCCGGTTCCAGTCTGGGCGCATCCCACCAAGTTCTTGCCCGCCAGAATGTGCGGGACTGCCTGCGCCTGAATCGGCGTGGGGGTACGATACCCCTCATCGTGCACAGCACGAAGCAAGGGATCGATCAATTGCAAATCGCTAAATTGCATGCAACCTCAAAGGGGTCAACGAATAGGGGATAATTCTCCCCAGAGCGCATTATAGCACGTTTTATGCGAATTGATGACAGTTCCTATGTTTGTGAAAACGGTTTTATGTTACTCTCCGGTTATCGTGGGTGAGCGCTGCACTTCTAGGCAAATCGGGAACCAAATCATGAGCAAGAATGCGCCTAGTGTTTTCGTGTCTTACCGCCGCGCCGATACACAACACGCGACGGATCGACTTGTCGAGCGGCTCAAGGATGAGTTTGGCGTAAGTCAAGTATTTCAGGATGTCGGAAATATTCCGTATGGGGCGAATTTCCGCACGGTTATCACCCAAGAGATCGATATCCGCGATATTGTCCTCATCATGATCGGGTCACAATGGGGCAAACTGACGAATGAACGCGCCAATGATGTGGGGGATTCGGCGCGTATCGAAGTCGAATTGGCGCTTGGGATGAACAAATTGGTGATCCCGGTGCTGGTCGATAACACCAAAATGCCGGATGCCAATCTACTGCCCCCACAAATTCGTGATGTATGCGGTTTAAATGCGGCGCATCTGCGTCCCAATCCGGACTTTGACGACGACGCGGAGCGGCTGATCTCTCAAATCCGCGATTGGCATAAACAGCGTATCGGCAGCGGCACACTTCCCAAACGCCCATCCGGTGCGAATCTCGCACCTGCCCCCTTGATTACTGAACCCGCGCACCCGAAATGGGGATTCTTGCGGTGGATCGGGCTGATCGCATTTGGTGGTGTCGGTGCGGCGCTTGCGCTCATGTGGGACCCGGATAACGCAGGCTTGGCGGCGGTATTCGCGGCAGTGTTGGTTCTGCTCTACGCCAATATCATCCTGACGATCTTCAACCGCTGGCAGCGGCGCGAATCCGCACGGGGACGTTGGTTGATCGGATTGGTGCTGTTTGCAGCAGCAGGTGCGGTTTTCTGGGGGATTGCCTTTGCTTTCCTTCTAGATGTTCATCCTAATTTTCTGGGGCTTGCAGCACAGTACGGATTTGCAGCGGGTATTACTTACATTGTGTTCACAGTTTTGCTCAACATTGCCGCGCGTTGGTCTGCCAGCCGTCAGCGCCAGACAGCGCCGCCGACTCATGCCGTGCTTCAGCATCGGGCACAACAGTTGAGTACGCCGCAGGTTTCACCCCCTGCGCAGTTGAACTTGACGCCGCCAGCTTCCACGCCGGTGAACCCACCGGTTGTTAAACCCTCTGCGCAGGTAAGCCCATCGAGCAGTACGCCGCGCCCTGCGCCGAATAAGAATTTCGCGCCGTTGAGCGATGACGAGTTGTGAGTTTTTCTGAATCCGGCGTATAACGGCAGGTCTAGTGAGTGATTTTTGTCCTATCTGTTTATCCTTCGGATGAGTACCGTTCATTGTGCTTTTGAAGTTATAACGGTTCATAAAAGGATACGGTCATGAAACTGAATGGAAAAGTAGCGCTGGTAACGGGTGCGGGATCAGGAATTGGACGCGCAGTCGCCAAGCTTTTTGTTGAAGAAGGCGCGCAGGTCGTCGCCTCTGATCTTTTCCCGGCAGGGCTTGAATCACTTGCCGAGGAAGTCAAAGCGGCTGGTTTCTCTACACTGACGATTACGACGGGCGACGTTTCGGATCGCGCTGCCGCAGAAGCGATGGTTGAAACAGCGGTCAAGACCTACGGCACAATTGATATTGTCGTCAACAATGCCGGAATCATGGACGAATTTCTTCCCGTTGGCGAAGTAAGCGACGAATTATGGCACAAGGTTTATGCCGTCAACATTGACGGTCCGATGTTCATTTGCCGTAAAGCTGTAAAGGCACGGGCGCGATTGTGAATGTCGCCTCGGTTGGCGGGTTGTTCGGCGGGCGCTCCGGTGTGGCGTATACCTCCAGCAAGCACGCGGTCATCGGCTTGACCAAGAGCATCGCTTATCATTACGCCAAGAAGGGCATCCGGTGCAACGCGATTTGCCCCGGTGGCGTCGCTACGAACATCGGGAACACGATTCGCCAGCCAAGCCCGCTTGGCATGGAGCGCCTGCAAACCACACTGGCAATGGCAATCCGTTCAGCAGAGCCGATCGAACTTGCGAAAGCGGCGCTGTTCCTTGCCTCGGATGATGCGTCGTTCGTCAACGGCGAAATCATGGTGGTAGATGGTGGTTGGACGGCGGGCTAAACCGTTCGTCAGTTGACCTATTGGGCGGCGCTCACCTGAGCGCCGTTTTTGATCGTGTGTTTAGCGTGCGTCTTGCGGTGGTACGCCGATCCAAAGCCCGCGCCCTTCCAGCCCGTATTCGTCAAACGCCGTCACCAAACCCGCCGCCTCGAATGCGCTGCGATACTCTTCAGGCGTAAATAAGCCCATCCGGTGCTGCTCGACAAATGTTGTGACTCCGGTGGGTGTTCCGACGGTGTGATACATATCCATGACGGACACGATTCCTTCAACGCGGCTGTGAACGATCCGCGCGATTTTGAGTTCGGGTTCATCGACGGTGCGCATATGCACACTGTTCGCGTTCCACTGTTCCGGCGCGAACCAAGGTTCGACCAGCATGACCCCGCCGGGGAGTAAGTGCCTTGCCATTGTGTCGACTGCGCAGCCGAGATCGTCCAACGTGGTCATGTAGCCGATTGCGCTGAACAAACAGGTGACGACATCATACCGCGCTGAAAGGTCGAAGGTGCGCATGTCACCTTGATGAAATGTGACATGGGGCAGTCGTTCGCGCGCGACAACTAGCATTTCTGGCGCGTAATCTACCCCTTCAACCTTAAACGCTTTCGTCAGGAATTCGAGGTGTTTTCCCGTTCCGCATGCCACGTCGAGTAATCGCGTCCCCTCTGTTCGTTTGTAGTCTCTGATCAGCGAAAGCAGACGGGTAGATTCACTTTCATAGTCTTTAAACGTTGCATACAGCGCATCGTAGACCCGCGCAGAATGGGAATAACTCATCGGGCGATCCCTTCAGTTTTCCAGAATATACCCTATACTAACCAGAAGGGGACGACTTGAATACCCGGAGGTCATAATGGACAGCTTGCGCTTAGAGCGGCTCTTGGTGAGCGTAGCGCGGAAATATGCACCCTCCCTGATCCCGGCAGCATGGGAGCGCGCGGGCGATTACACCCGCTTGACGAACAGAACCCATGCGGACTTGGCGCGCGGGCTTGCTCAACATGGCGCGCTGGTGCTGCTCGGTCAAGTGCCGCCGCATCTGGTCGCTGGTGCAGGGCTGTATCTGCAAGACTGGGTCGATAGCTGGGTCAGGCTGCACGCCATCCTTTGTGATGCCCTTTTTCCGACCTACAAAGGCGTGAGCGCATGGTTTCTCGATCAAGAACTGCCGCGCGCGGCGCTCATCTACGCGCAAGCATCGCCTGTTTCTTCGGTGATCGCGACGATTGCTGTGCCGTTTGTTGCACACATGAATGGTCGATCCGCGCCCGCCGATCCGATCCTTGCCGATGCGTCCGCCTCGATGCTGGCACGCCTTGAATCCGATAACATTGCCCGCCCGCTGCGGGATGCTGTAATCGGGCAGTCCGCACTGCTGCTGCGCCTGTTGATCAGCGCTCAGGTGTACACCGTGTCACCGATTCCGTATGTTCCCGGCGATACCCTCTCCGAGCGTTTGCCCGATCTTGACGATACGTCACCGATTGCGACCTATGATCATGAAACGTCGTCGTTGATGGCGGTCACACGCCAATTGGATACGCCGCTCCCAGTGACTCTTCCTGAGGATACAACATCGACTGAAATCCCTGCGGCTAAACTGCCGTCGCTGCCGATTCCTGATGTGAAGAAAAAGACAGGCGAACTTCCGCCGCCTCCGCCCGTCCCTGAACTGCCGAAGCGGAAATAAACCCTAAAGAGATATGCCTTCTTTGGGGTGATTGGGTACTTCGGCAAAATTCCCGTTATAATCGCGCATATTCGCCATACGAAAAGGGAAAATCCGGGCATGAGCAAACGACTTGCCTATCTCACGAGCGCGGTATTCATCCTGATTTTCGGGCTGATTCTGATCGCCTCCATTTCGTCGGTCATCGCGCAAGACGCACTCCCCACGCTGCCGCCTATTGATGCGCCTCCTACGTTTACCCCTGATCCGATGCTGGCGACACTGCCACCCGCGCCTGATGCAGGGGGTGTTCCCGGTATTGCACCGACTCCCGTCTTGGATGATCGCTCCCGCGCTGTACTTGAAGCCGCTCGCAGTGATACGGAAGCACTGGCGTCTGATCGACTGGGTGAGGGACGTCCGGAGGGCT
>JAPKMU010000314.1 GCA_026645745.1 Anaerolineae bacterium
TCTTAGTTCAGCGCCTCGCCCTCACCCCCTCTCCCCGCTTGCGTGGGATAGGGGGTGAGGGGTACTTTTTTCGTACTAATCGCCCGCCGGAACGGACGACGCAGGTTTATCGACGTTCAGCGCATCGACTGATTCACCGAGTTTGTCTTCCTGCTTGTGCAGGTACTCCCACGCGGCTTTCGTGCCGTAACCATAGGGATTCTTGAACGGAACCGGATCGCCGATGAAGTTATGCGCGGGCGGCGGGCTGCTCGTCTGCCATTCCAGCGTGAGCGCACGCCAAGGATTCGCACCTGCTTCTTTGCCATTCCGCAAGCTGATCCAAATGTTGTACAGCAGGATGAACGTCGCCATGCCCATCACAAACGACGCGACGCTGATCACCACGTTCCAACCCTGAAAATCTGGTGCATATTCCGCTACACGGCGCGGCATTCCCAGAATACCGACGATGTGCTGCGGGAAGAAGGTGAAGAAGAAGCCGATGTAGGTCAGGACAAAGTGCCACTTGCCGAGCCGCTCGTTCAACATGCGCCCGGTGATCTTCGGGAACCAGTGATACAACCCGGCGAAAATCCCGAACACCGCGCCGCCGTACAGCACGAAATGGAGATGGCTGACCACAAAATAGGTGTCGTGTACGTGAATATCAAACGGCACTGAACCGAGCATCACACCGCTGATTCCGCCGATCACGAACATTGACAAGAAACCAAGCCCGAACACCATTGCGCTTGTCAGATGGATTTTCCCGCCAACCAGCGTCGCCAACCAGCTAAAAACTTTGATGCCCGTTGGCACAGCGATGATCATTGAGGTGATCATGAACGGCACGCGCAGTTCGGGCGTCAAGCTGGTGAACATATGATGCGCCCACACCGTAAACCCAACCAGCGCAATCGCCAAGCTCGAAAGCGCAATCGCGCGATAGCCGAAGATCGGCTTGCGGCTGTGCACGCTCAAGACTTCGCTCAAAACGCCGAACGCCGGAAGAATCATGATGTATACGGCAGGGTGGCTGTAGAACCAGAACACGTTCTGATACAGCAGCACGTCACCGCCTTGCGCCGGATTGAAGAATGACGTCCCCGCCACACGATCCAGCAAAAGCAGCGTCAGCCCACCCGTCAGGAAAGGAGTCGCCAGCACAGCGATAATGCTGGTCGCCAAGATCGCCCAGCAGAACAGCGGCATCTGAAACCAACCCATACCCGCCGGACGCATATTCTTCATGGTCACGATGAAATTGATCGAGCCGAGAATGGAAGACAAGCCCAACAGGTGAACCGCCATGATCCACAAGGTTTGCCCGTCACCGCTGTACAGCGTGCTTAACGGCGGGTACGCCGTCCAGCCTGCTTCCGCCTGACCGACGAAGAACCCACTCAGCATCAAAATACCGGCGGGCGGGATCAGCCAGAATGCGAACGCATTCAACCACGGGAACGCCATATCTTTCGCGCCGAGCATGAGCGGCACGAGATAGTTGCCAAAGCCTGCATTCATCGGGATGATCCACAGGAAGATCATCACCGAAGCATGGATGGTGAATAGTTGGTTATACGATGTGCCATCTGCCATGAAGTCGATGGCAGGCGTGAGCAGTTCCCAACGGATCATCATCGCCAGCGCACCGCCGATGATGAAGAAGAAGAACGCCGTTGCCATATACTGAATGCCGATGATCTTATGATCGACACTCCAGCGGAGAAGTTCAGTGAGCTTGAACTTCTTTCCTTCCACATGCCCAACCCCGGCGGGGAGCGGTGCGGTTACGGTTGCCATTCGGACTGCCTTTCCTATACCTAAGCGGGGACAGGGAATGCCCTGTCCTCTGTTGTAGTTGCGCTAGTTTGCCGCCGCTGTGTGCGAAAGCAGGTACGCGATGATCGCGTTCAAGTCTTCTTCCGACATGTATTCTTCATCAAACTGAGGCATAAGCGCGCCGTACCCCGGCACGAGATACGCAAACGGATCGCGGATCGATTGGTGGATATATTCCTCAGCCGTCAATCCCGGTACGCGGTCATCGGCACGATCACCGATCCCGTTCAAATTCGGACCAAGATTACCCGTTGCCCAGTTCAGGTCAGACAGCATATGGCAGGTCGCACAGGGATATTCGCCGCTGGCGAGAATCTGACGACCGAGCAGTACCGGGTCTTCCGGCGGGAACAACACATGCAGCGCTTCCGGTTCAAAGAATTCGCGGCGGTAGGTCGCTTCGTCCGGGTAGACGATCAGCCACGCGCCTTGCAGCACTTGTTCTTCTTCGCCCGCGTCGTTCAACTGCGTCACGACTTGCCCCGCCATCGCCCCATGCCCAGCGCCGCAAAGTTCAGCACACACAATGCGATACACACCCGCTTCGACGGGTGTAAACCGGACTTCAGTGGTACGACCCGCAAGCAGGTCTTGTTTCACACGCATACCGGGAATCCAGAAAGCGTGATTTACGTCCTGTGTGGTCATGCTCACCACGACGGGCTTATCCACCCATGTCGCAAGCTGACTGTACGGGAACACAATCCCACCGTCGCGCAAATCTTCCGCGATTTCAGGATCAAGTTGATCAATGGAAACGCCGCTCGGCAGGTTCGCTTGGTCGATCACGTAAGTGAACGTCCATGCGAAACGCGCGCCAACCGCGCCGACGGCATGCTCATTCGGTTTGATCGAATGGGTGTTTGACCACACTGCCCAACTGTAAATCGTCAACACCAGTACGATGATCGCCGGAATCAATGTCCAAACGAATTCGAGCGTGGTATTGCCTTGAATCGGAGGTCCGTCGCTGATATCACCCGGCTGCACGCGGTAGCGCAGAATCGAATAAACCAACACACCTTCGACCAGCAAAAAAATCATGCCGCCAATAGCGAACATGAAGCGGAAGAGCGCGTCCACCTGCTGCGACTCCGCCGACCCTTGAGCCGGGAAGAAAAGCGGTTGAAGCTGCGCAATCACGATACCACCGACGATGATGGCTGCACCCACAGCCGCGATCCTGATGATCGTGCTGCTGCGCCCAGTACTTTGTACAGTTTTTGGCAGAGTCATAGGGCAGATTGTTCTTTTTTTCGCAAATGAATCAGGCGAATTGTAACGGACAAAAGTCATGATTGCAAGCGACCAATGTCACCGATGCAGCCGCTTCGTCAGTTGATTCCGATCATACGAGAGAAAGGCACACTGTCAACTGGCTATTGGGGAAATTTTAATAATCGGGTAAGCGCTAGATACCTACAGCGGTATAAGAGACTGAACCCTACGCATCGGTTTTGAGTTCCGCGCAGTTTCGGTTATAACGAGGAGTGTGAATGCTGGCGAAAGGACTCCTGAATGGACGGCACGACCTTGTTGATCCTGATTGTGGTAATCGCCGTTGTGGTCATTGGCGCGGTGCTGCTGCTCAATCGGCGCGGTAAACGCTCAGCACCTACCATGAACACCACACCTTCTGAACAACCCGATTTCGCAAAGTCACAACCGCCTCCCCAACGGCAGCAGTCTGATCCCCCCGCTCCGCCGCCTGCCCCCGCTGCGCGCCCCGGTTCGACGGGCAGCATCCCGCGCCCAATCACGCCAACCCCCAAGCCTATCCCCGAACCTGAACCTGAAGCGGAAGAACCCACACGCGGCATCGGCGGCGCACTTGATCGGCTGCGCGAAGAAGAAGACGAAGAATCCGCCGCCGAAACACGTCGATCCGCCGTGCGCGAACCCGTCGAATTCACCGCCTATTATCCAAAAGAAATTGCGCCGAACGTGTGGGCGGATTTGCTCGCCTATGTGTATCGTCAAAGCGCGGCGGACGCGGTCAAGAATGATGCACAAGGCGAACTCGGTGCAGCGATCAGCGCGTACCGCCGTGTCGCCCGCCCTGAGCAGACTCTCGTAATGGACGAAGCGCAGATCGTCGTTACCCCGCGCTTGACTGGTTTTCAATTCAACCCGGTGAACGTCACCATTGGCTTTTTTGATGCCTTCAATCGCGCCGCTTTCAAGGTGCGCGCCACCAGCGCCGCCCCCGGTGATGTTCATGAAGGCGTGATCGCGTTCACGGTCGAAGGAATCATCGTCTGCGAAATTCCGCTCTATATCGAAGTGAACGCGAACGCCTCAATTCCGGTGTCTTCGCAGCCCACCGCGCCGCTGGTGACGGCTGCGCCGCCGCGCAAAGCCTATCAGGCGGTGTTTTGCAGCTACAGCCGTAGAGACTTGCAAATCGTCGAGCGCGTCGAGCGCGCATATCGAATTCTCGGCTTTGATTATCTACGCGATTTGACCACCATTCGACCCGGCGAAGATTGGGATAGCCGTCTCTTGCAGATGATCGAACAGGCGGATATTTTTCAATTGTTCTGGTCGAGCCACAGCGCCGCGAGTAACGCGGTGAAAAAGGAATGGACAAAGGCGCTCGAACTCGCCGCCGCGCGACCGAATTTCATCCGTCCGGTATTCTGGGAACAGCCGATGCCCGCGCCACCGCCGGAACTCAGCCATATCAATTTCGCATTTGAGCCGACATTGGATGATTAGAGGGGCGGTTGAGCGCTCGATACTATGCTAGAATAATCGTGTTCAGGAACGACTGTACTGGTGGGGAGAACCAAATATGAGCGTAATGGTAGGCATTATTATCGTAGGCGCAGCCGCGATGACGATTGTCGGCGTGATGTACCTTGTTTTGCAGGAAAAACACGAACACGAGGAATACTACATCCCCGGTCAGTCTGCCGATGACAGCAAGGATACGCACGCCTAAATCATGACGGATACCGTGCTGTTTGAGAATCCATTTCTTTCGGTGATCGACCGAGGTGGATACTTTTTCTCGCATGAAAAGCGCGCCAACGGGCAGTTGGTCGCGCTCCTGCCTTATCGTGACGGCGAGAAAGAACGGGAGTATCTCGCGCGGATCGAAGTATGTCCGGCGCACAGCCCCGACCCGGAACGGTGCAGCATCACCGGCGGCGTTGATCCGAAATCGACGCCGAATGCCGCCGCGCTGAAAGAATTGTTTGAAGAAGCAGGGTATCGGGTCACACAAAAGGCGCTGATCCCGCTCGGAACGGTGCGTCCGTCCAAAAGCGCCGATACAACCGTGCACTTGTACGCAGTAGATGTCACCGGAATCACGCCGGATGAGGCTCCCGGCGATAACACCGCGTTCGAGCAGGGCGCATCCACCGAATGGTTATCCGCATCGCTCGTGATCGAGCAAAAAGACCCGCTCTTAATCGCAGCGATGGCGCGCATCAACCTAGATCGCCCGTTCAAAAAGCACAAACGCAAAACGCGGAAATTTAAAGGCGTTTAGCTTCCGCCCTCGTCGCGGGAATCGCCGCTTGTTTCATCCGGCGATCCCGCCGGAGCGACGCGCAGTGCTTCGATCGTTGCTTGAAGCTCTTGAATACGTAAATCGCGCTCGGCAAGCTGGCTTTCGAGCGTAGCAATCCGGTCACTGTCGGCGCTGCCGCCCAAAAACGGCAGGTGATCGAGGTTGGAGATCAGCGCCAAGATCAGCAGGATCAAGCATACAATCAGCGCCACATCTTCCCACACATCGCGCAGCCCTTTACGCGCGACGAGTAACACTTCACTGTTATCCACGAACCCGATGATCGGTTGATCGCCCACCAGATGCACGGCTGACCACCCCGGCGAAACATTCGCAATAAAGCGCAGTGATTTATCTAAGCGGCGGTTTGCTTCCGGCAGTGTGACGATGCGCGGGGCGTTACGGTGCGGGCTGCGATAAATGCGCAGATCACGCTGAACCCGGTAAACGCCGCGCACCCAACGCGGGTCTTCCAGCGGCGGCGGCGGGATGCGCGGATACGGTGCGCTTCCGCCAGAGAAAAAACTCCCTAAACGCCCTGCCAGCCCGCCCAATCCGCTGCGGGGGGCATTTTCGTCTTCTGAAGGCGGCGTCGTACCCCGGTTAGGGAGATTGCCGTACGGCGCATCCTCGGATGGCTTCGGCGTTGGAAATGGGAACGGGTTCAAAGGGCGCAGATACGAGCGATCAATCGGGTCGGGCGAAGGGCGTTCGGCGCTCCCCAGTCCGCTAAAGTCGAGATCATTATTTACAAAGTCGTCGAAAGGGTTGTTTTTTTTACTGCCTTCTTCACCTTCAGGCAAATCGGGAGGCGGTACGCTGTTGTCCGGCACGCTCGGCACTCCAAATAACTCTAACGCGACGCTCCTTGATTATCGTATTACCCATACGTCAAAATCAAGATCACAGTCTAACCAATCCCCGTGACGGGAGTCCTAATTATGCGATCACTTTCTATTGCCCCGCTCACCGTTGAGCGGATCGAGACGGAACCTCCTGCTCATCCCCGTGTGACATTACGCGGCGCACATAACGAAACCATGATCCTCATGGTGCTCGGTGTCGATATTTTCCGGGTCGCGGTTTATCCCGATATTGAGCCGAGCCTCGACCGGTCATGGATGGTACAGGGTGATACGTTCAAGCGCGAAGGGCGGCGGCGCGATGATGCGTTTTATTTGCGACCCGACGCTGTCGTAAGCCAGATCACAAAGGACAAGCACCATTTGAAGATCAAGAAGGGCAGCGTATCGCTCTCGCTTGACCTGACCAGCGGCGCAATCACATGGTACAACGAT
>JAPKMU010000315.1 GCA_026645745.1 Anaerolineae bacterium
AATTTCCGCTTGTCGTGCTGGTTGATCTCTCATACGACTTTTCAAAAGCGGGGCGGCGTGAATCACCGCTGATGATCGACCCTGTGATTGGGATTGTGTGTCAATTACATGAAAGCGCGTTTCGTGACGATAAGAATAATCGACAACCGCCGTTTGCCTATGCACTCGCGCGGCGGCTGAACGGCGACCGCGCCGAAGCAGAACGGCGGCGTTTGCTCTATGTAGCGGCGACGCGCGCCCAAGATTATCTGCTCTTGAGCGGCAGTTTCAAAGTCAACAGCAAGCAGGAGATCGCTTGCGGCGGCGTGATGACATGGCTTTACGAGGCTTTGAAGTTAGCCGGTCACGCGATAGATACCGAAAAAGACCTGCCGTATGCGTGGGGCACGGCTCGGCTGCGACTGCCGCCGCTGATGCCTGAGTTTGATCTATCAGAAGAAATGCCGGACGATCAAACATCAGCGGACGTTGATCCGGTTCAGCCGCCGCTGACGGCGCACATCCCCCGCCAAATCGCCGCCGCTGCGCGCTCGCTTTCCGCAACGCAAATTGCGGACTTGGGCGCGGCACACTTGGCTGCATCAGATGTACAGCGGGCGGTGTATGCGCTGCGCTGGCGGCGGAGCATGGTGTTTGAAGCACCTTCGCACATCGAGACGATCACGAGTAAGCGGCATTTCGGGCGCAGAATTGGCGAAATCGTGCATCAAGCATTGTGCATGAGCGATCCAAACGCGGATGATGCGGCATTGAAGAAACTCACGCGCAGTCTTGCATGGGAGCGTGGGATCACCGCGCCCGGTGAACTCACCGCTGCGGTTGAAGACGCATTGGGGCTGCTCAAGCGTGTGCGGCGCAGCGAAATTTTTCAATGGATCGCACAAGCGCGCGAAGTCTACCGCGAACTACCGTTCGCGTTCCGCGCAGGGGATCGGCAGATTCATGGCAAGCTCGATCTGCTTCTGCGTATGCCGGATGATGAATGGCGGATTGTCGATTATAAAACCGACACGCATCCGAAAGACGAACAGACGCGCGCGGCAATGGAGCGTCACGCCAGCCGTTATGCGCTCCAAGTTGGTGCGTATGCGGTGGCGGTTAGTCGGTTGATCGGCGTTGTTCCGCGCACGTTTATTCACTATATTCGCTATAACCAACGCGTCGAGATCACCGAAGCCGAGTGGCGAGATGCTTTCAGTCGATTAGAAGGGTTTATCGGCGAACTCTTTGAGGATGAACCATGATCAAACGGTTGACAGGGCAAATCCCCGCATGGGCGCGGCGCGATCATCCCATGCTGCGGCAGGAACTTAACAGCACGGAACGCCCGCGCTGGCAGACACGTTATGCCCGCGCCTTGCTTATCGTGTTGGTAGGTGGGCTGCTGCTCCTGCTTGGACTGTTCTTGGCGGCGGTGAGCGGGCGACTGCAAGGACAAAATATCGTCGAGCAAACCAACGCGGTGCTGTACTATCCGCTTCTGTTCATTCAGATTCCGCTGCGCATCATGGCTTTTGCGTGGACATCCGGCACAGTCGCGGAATACGTCCGGCGCGGCAAATGGGATCAGATGCGGACGACCCCAAACGGCGCTGAACTCACGCTGCGGGCGCGGTGGATCAGCTTGTTTTATCGCTGGCGCGGTTTATTCGGCGTGATCATTCTGATGCGTCTGCTGTTGATTGGTCTCATGTTGTACGATCTGACCGCATTTCAAGGACGTTATCTTGATCTACTCACGGTGCGGATTACGCCTGAAGTCGCTCCGGCTGTTTCGATCGTGCTGCTTTCCTTCCTGATGACTGCGAGTTTGATCCTACCGTTTACGGGTACGGGTATTGATGCGGCGCTCGGACTCGTCGTTTCGGCGGTCACGCGCGGACGCACGGCGATGACCTTGATTCAGGCATTCTACGTAATCGTACGCGTCGGGTTGATCGTGCTTCTGCTTGCAGCGGCGAGCGACTTTCAAAACGGGGTGATGCCCAACGCAGGCTTTGGCGGTTGGTTGATCCTGTTCGCGCTCGGCGCAATCGGTGATTGGGGGCTGGCATTCTTGCATTTGGCGGCTTTTGGAGAGATTTGGGCGCTTGCACCCTATGGGATTCTTCTCGGCGCGGCGCTGTTGATCTTCGCACTGCTTCAGGCGGCGCTTGCTGATGCGATCACGGGCTACGCGATCCGCTTGGCACAGAAACGCGGCTGATCATGGCAGATCGCCGCCGCTTATCGCGGTTTCTCGCGCTGGTTTTGCGCCATAAACCGGATGCTTTTGGTCTCACGCTTGACTCGGAAGGGTTCGCGCCGCTCGATCAGGTGTGGGATCAAGTGATCCGGCAGTTCGGGGATGTTTTCACCCACGATGATTTGGAAGCGGTCGTTGCGGGTGATTCACAGGGCAAACGCCGCTATGAGATCAGCGGTGAGCGGATACGCGCGCTGTACGGTCATAGTGACGCGCCGCCAGTGGAATATCCGCTGGCAGAGCCGCCAGAACTCCTTTTTCATGGCACGGTGATCGCCGCGCTTGAGTCAATCCGCCGTGAGGGATTGAGCGCGCAAAGCCGCCAATATGTCCACATGACCACAAATTACGCCATTGCCGCCGAAGTCGCAAAACGTCATGCCGAAAACACTGTCATTTTGACGATCCGCGCGGGCGATGCGCATCGCGCGGGCATCGTGTTTTATCACCCCGAAGCGCAGCATTACCTCGCCAAACATATCCCGCCAGCATTCATCGTTATTGATTGACACGTATGCTAAGATCAGCGATGTGGTACTTGAGTCGTATATGCAGCGGGGTGGCATGGCAACTTACACACTTTTTCATCCTGATCAGGAACTCATAGGTGCTGTGCTGATTACCTATCGCGCTTCAATCAATTTCGAAAACTATTCCGATTTGTATGAACGTTTAGGATTAGGCAGTGTTGAAGTTGATAAATGGTATTCTGGGCAGGTTGTGATTGACTTGATCAACACGATTGCTGAACGAACGAGTGCCATGATGGATTTTGTAAGCATCGGTACGGCGATGGGGATGTATACCCCCGCAAGTGAGGTTTCATCCTATCTGGATTTTGGAACGGTCGTTACCAGCCTCGATTCCGGGTATCAAGCGATGACACGCGGAACCGATGTGGGATGGTTCAGGGGGGGAGTGATCGCGCCGCAGCATGTAAAGGTTGATTATCGCGTCCCGTGGCCCGATGATTTGGAGTACGGCTTTGTATACGGGCTTGCGAAACGGTTTCTCCCACCGCTTACCAAGTTTACCGCCGTCTATGATCCGGCGGTGCTTCGGCGCGAGTTAGGCGGTGAATATACATCCGTCCATGTGCGCTGGACACTGCCCGACACGCCGTAATCGGCGTTCTGCTACAGTGCCCGTGTGCTGATGATATAACTCGCGGTCGCGGCGTTGGTCGCCAGCGGTACGTTATGCACGTTGCAGATGCGCAGCAGCGAATTAATATCGGGATCATGCGGGTGCGCGCCGAGTGGATCGATAAAAAAGAACACCGCTTCAACATCACCTTCAGCAACCCGCGCGGCGATCTGCGCATCACCGCCGATTGGACCTGAGAGCATACGCTTGACTTCAAGCCCGGTTGCTTCTGCGACCAATCGCCCGGTTGTCCCGGTCGCAATCAAACGATACTTTGAAAGAACGTTGATGTGCGCCTTTGCAAACGCGATCATGTCGTCCTTTTTATTGTCATGAGCGATGATAGCGACTGTCTTCGGTGTAGTGGACATCCGGTTTCCTAACTTGGTTGAAGCGGGCAAAAAACTGCTGAAAGCGCTGTGTCAGCGGCGGATACATCTGCTGAAAGCGCTGATTCATCGTGTAAGCCTCGGCGTAGTACGTTTCTAACTGCTGAAGGATCGTATCCCAGCCGTTTTCTCCGGCGCGCTGCGCATTGAGCGACATCTCACGGCGTAATTCAGGATCATCGCGTAAGGTGCGCGCCGCTTGTGCAAAGGCGGCGGGGTCAGCGGGGCATTGATACCCATTCCAGCCATCTTGCACCAGATCGGTGATTCCGCCCTGATTGATGATGATCGCCGGCAAACCGGATGCGAGCGCTTCTTGAACCACCTGCCCGAACGTTTCATACGCTCCGGTAAACATGAATACATCAGCGCTGGCATACGCATCTGCAAGGTCGTCCCCGACCATGTACCCAGTGAAATGAGTGTTCGTTCCCTCAAACAAGGTTTCGAGTTCGGCGCGCGTCATGCCATCCCCGATGATCGTTAAGGCGATTCCGGGTGTGCGCGCGGTTTCGAGCAGCAGATCGACGCGCTTTTCGTTTGCCAGCCGCCCGACGTAGATACACAACAGCGAGTTGGGATCCCGTCCGTTGAGCAGGCGGGCGCGCATCGTTTCGCTGCGGCGGCTTGGGTTAAAGCGGCGGCTGTTCACACCGCGCCCCCAACGACGCAGACGATGATACCCCTGATCACGAAGGCGCTGCATCGTGTAATTGGACGGTGCAAGCGTCAAATGGCTGCCATTATGAATATACCGCAGCCAATCGCGCACGATATCATGCAAGAAAGGCATCCCGTAGGCGTGTGCGTAATTCGGCAGATCGGTTTGATAGTTGGCGATGACTGGAATCTGATTCTGACGTGCGTAAAGCATCCCGCTCACGGACAAGAGTGCCGGACTGAACAAGTGAATCAGATCAGGCTTGAAGTCGTTGAGCCGCTGTACGACGACCGGATGCGGAAGCGCCATGCGTGTTTCCGGCGCAGCCTTGAATCCCAAAGAAGGCAGCGGAACTACGTCGCTTTGACTGACCGAGTTGGGTGCGATATCGGGCGCAAAAACGATGACTTCGCGCCCGGTCTGTTCGAGATAGCGGAGTGTCAAGTAGGCGGTTTTTGAGACGCCATCGACCTTGGGCAAAAACGCTTCCGCGAAGATGGCGATCCGCTGGACTGGCGCAAGCGTTATGTCAGGGTCGGGCGGGCTGATGGCGCATTCGTCTCCAAAGACCCGTTCAGCTTCTTTGGGATCATAATGAGCGAGAGCTTCAAATAGACGGTGAGTCCCCATGGTTTACCTTCGGCGGCTGTCCAGCCATGCTTGAGAGAAGTCCGTAAGTCGTCAGCGGTCTTCCCGCGAAAGTGAGTAATGCCAGTGCCAACGCTGGCAGGCATATGAGCATCGCTGTTGCCCACAAACGGAAGCGGGCTGTTCTTAAATACGAGTCCGGCGAGCCAATTGTTGCCCGGCGTGAAAGCGCCTGCATTGAATACCTCAATCGCATCCACACCTGACTCCACTAACACCTGAGGCTGCCGAAAGTAGCGCCATGAAGCCTTTGGCGCGATGGTGGGTTCAAATGGATGGGCGAGAACCGCAACACCCCCTTGATCATGGATCGCGCTGCATGTTTCTGCGAGTGACATCCCTTCTGCAATCGGATCCGTGCACCACAGCGCGAGAACATGTCCGTCGCGGGTGGTGACTTCCAAACCGGGAATGATCTCGAACGGATAGCGATCCCGATGTGCGTATGCCCATAGACTCGCCTCAAGCCGGTCGTGGTCAGTGATAGCAATCACATCCAATTCGCCGCGCTTGGCGACATGGTCAAGCATGGCGGCGACCGTTGCGATTCCATCGCTCACGGTCGTGTGCATATGTAAATCGGCTCGTCCGGTTAGCTCCACATTTTTGACGTGATGCTTCATAATCAACATGGCGATTTGCTCCCGTCTGCGCTGCGACAAACGGGTTTAAGGCTAGCAGAGAATTGTGAACTCCTCGTGAAACTTCATCAGTGAACGATGAAAAGGCGCGTAATACCCGTTAATGTTAAACTGATGGATCATACGCCGCATCCACCGGTTTACCGAACACGGACTAGGACAGCGAGACGATGTCAAATTCACTCCCTGAACGAATGTTTTCCCTACGCTGGCGGCTGATTTTGCCGATCTTCGGTCTTGCGCTGATTATGGTGATCGTGATCGTGTACGCTGCCGTCAGCCAAGCCTCTATCGGGGGAGGTAGTTCTCCAGTCGCCGCGCAGCTAACGGGGTTGATCTTAGCGACGCTGGCGGCGGGCGCGGTGATCAGCACTTTTATCGTCTTGAGTTGGCTGATCAGCCGTGTGAACAAAGTCACGCAGGCTGCGGAACGGCTCACCGCTGGCGATATGACTGCGCGCACCCGAATGCGCCCCACCGATGAAGTCAGCCGGATGGGATACGCGCTCGATCAATACGCAGATTCGGTTCAAGAGCGGCAGGATGAACTGCGATTCTCCTTGCGCCGCCAGCGCCGCGAAATCGAACACCTCACCAGCGTGCTGGAAGCCCTGCATGATGGAGTCGTCGTGCAAGATTTGAGCGGTCAGGTCACGTTCATCAACGACACGGCGAAAAATCTGCTTGATCTACCCGGCGGATTGCGCAGCGCACTGGATGAAGGCAGGATCGACGCGCTTACGTCGGCAGTGACGGATACGCTTGGCACAGCGCTTGCGCCGGGAATTTTCGCGCTCGGCGAGCCGCGCCGTTTTGAACTCAATCGTGATGATCCTGATCGCGCCCGCACATTGAGTGTACAAGCCGCCGCCATCATGGCGGTCAACAAGCAGCGAGTCGGCAC
>JAPKMU010000316.1 GCA_026645745.1 Anaerolineae bacterium
GAGTTTACCCGTCTCCCAATCAAACCCGAAACTGAGATGCGCCCGCCCGCCAACGCCTGCGGTCGCTGATACCGTCCCGGTGACACTCAAGAAATCATTCTCATAGGCAGCGGTGGCAGTTGCCTCTGCGCCGATAAACCCTTCTACCTGCGCTTTACCTTCGATTTTGCCCTCAAACGGATTTAACGTGAGGCTGGCTTCGCCTTGTGCCCGTGCGCCGATGCTCGCGTCAACCGCACCGCTTACGCCGTTGTATTCCGCAATGAGACGGAATATTGCCCACCCACGTCTAGGTGATTGACATCGAATCGCGCAGTTGCAGAGCCGCCATCCCCGAATGTTCCGCTGGCTTCCGCGGTGTAGCTCGACGTCTCGAAGCGCGCCTCACCTTCGGCGATTGTGCCTGATCCGCTCACGAAGTTGGGCAGCAAACGATCCGGTGACGCAACCTCCATCTTACCGACGGCTTCATCGTATGTCAGTTCACCGCCGAGATACCGGCGCAGCACATCCGTTTGTGTCGCATAAGCCGTATTTGGGAACTTGCTGTCAAGAAGAATATTTGGAAGTAGATTAGGGTTCCAAGGTCTGAAACCGGGGTCGTAATCCCAAGGATCACGGGGGGGGCGCGGAATGATCATACCCGGATCGCCCCAGTAGGGGGGACCGAACCAGTCCGGGATATCGTCCGGGCGAATTGGCTGAAACGGAAAGTGCGGAAGTTGTCCTATTGGGAAAATCAAGCCAGTACCATCCATCGCACTGCCGAGCAGTCCCGCAGCTTCTTCATCGGCGGCTCCCATTAACCGGGCGATTTCATGCGTCACGCTGCTTGCGTCCGCCAATGCGACTTGCAAACGCTGAATACCGGGCATCACATCATTGAACATCTGTGACTGAAAAGCGAATGACGTGTCAGCAATCCATCCGCCGCTTTTCAATTTCAGAACCGCTTGTTCAACCGCGTTGACGATCTGCCTAACTTCGTCACTGCTCGCGCCGAACGTCCGTGCGACCAGTCCCAATTTTTGGTAATCTGCTTGTATGATGTCGTTTGCCATGTAACAGCTCCCCAACATGTCATAAGGCACGAAATATGCAACATTTGTGGATAGCGCGAAGAAAGCCTCTATAATTATAAGGATAAGGCATTTCGGAATGCACAAAAGAATTTTGTAAATTTATATCTAATGCCCTACCAACCATAACAGCCATGCATGGAAAGAGGTCGCTATGCACTTTAGGAATCGGCGGCGTATCCATATGTCGCAGATAATCGTCCTAATCCTCACGGCATTCTTGGGTAATTTGCTTTCGGGTTCAGCACAAGACCAGCAGCCTGAAAGCATCATCGTCAATTACGTACAGTCGAATTTCACACCAAACACCGCTGGTGAGCAGCCTGTAGACATCTACTTCACGGTTGTTGACGGGCAGCTTGGCGCAATCATCAACCCAGATGTCGCAAGTGCGCGGCTGTCCGTCAACGGTCAGACGTATGATGCAACCATCGAAATCCCGGAAACGCCGCTCTTTATCACGATGGTTTTGGATATGAGCGGCAGCATGATTCCTGCATTCGATGATTTGCGCGCAGCGGCGATTAGTGCTGTGCGAGCCGCGCCAGACGGCACAAGTTTCGCGGTTCAGCCGTTTGATCATGAACTGCTGCCATTGTTCAACTTCGGCAGCGACAAACAAGCCGCGATTGACTTCATCCTCGGTTTGCCGTCGCCCTCATCGCAAGGCGGCACTTGTCTATATGACGCTGCTTACTCGGCGATCAACATTACACGCTCCGGTTCAACTGACCGGGGACGCGGCGCGGTGATTGTGTTCACCGATGGACATGATGAGCGTCACTTGGGGCAAGGCGATACATGCAGCACGCACTCCCCTGATGATGTGATCGACAACGCGCTGCAAATCAACAGCAATATCCCGGTTTATTCGATTGGCTTGCGGAGCGCCAATGGCGTCGCGCAAGATATTTTGCAGACGTGGTCAGTATCAACAGGTGGCTTGTACGCGTTTGGCAGTCAATCCGAATTGTCGGCGCTGTTTCAAGGGATTATCAGCACCCTTACCAGCCAGCGGATCGCGCGCTTCAACGTCTGCATGCCAGCCGATACCTACTCCGGTCTGCTTGAAGTACGGGTCGCAGACAGTATGCTCGGCGAAATCGTCAACTCGATCCGGCTGACTACTACATGTGTTCTGCCGACACCAACGCCCACGCCCGCGCCGCTGTCACTCAATATCGTCCCACCGAACTTCAACCCGGCGACGAATGCGCTCGATTACTCAATCGAGCGGCGGGGCGATGGTGAAGTTGCTGCTTACATCGTCACTGTGAATCGGGACGACCAGAACGGTACGCTCCAACTGCTGCGCTACAGCATCCCTTCTGAGCCTGATCCCGCGTTCCGAATCACCGGGACGGTTCCCGACAGCATTCTGCTCTCACAGATTGGCGATACAACACGAATTCTGATTAGCGTCCAAGCGCTTGATCCGTTAGGTGCGGAACTGGCGACGGCAGTGTCTCAAGCGATCGCTGTGCCGCGTACCGCCACTCCGACCGAGACCGCGACGAATACGCCCACCCCTTCGGATACGCCAACGCATACGCCGACCGCGACCCCCACATTGGGCATCGAAGTCGGTCAGTTCAATATCGAAGCGGGCGAACTCGTCTACGTGATTCGAAACACGCAAAACGTCCCAATCGATCATTATGAGGTTGAGGTCACGTCAGGCGGATTCCGAATTCGCGGCGATTACGGGCTTCAGGCGAATATCGTGCCGGGTGAAACAGGCAGTTTGACCGCGCGTATTCCTTTGAGCGCGATTCCGCCCGAATCGCAAACAATCGTTATCCGTGTGCGCGCCTATGATGCGAATGGACTCGTTCTGGCGGAGTACCGCAGCGATGAAATCTCACCGTACCGCACAGCAACGCCGACGCCACCGCCTACCAGCACCGATACGCCGCTGCCATCTGCCACATCAACCGCGACCGCAACACCGCAAACGGTGCTGAGCTTTAGTAACTTCATTCCCGGTGCCGAACCCGGGACGTATGAATTCACAATCTCGCAGCAAGGATCGGCACTTGCCAATCGTTTCCAAATCGTCGCGCTTGATGGTACGACACAAATCCAAGTTCGTGATGATGCCCGTCCCGAATACTTCGGGCGCGAAGGGTTAACTCAGTTTGTTGATCTTGAAGCAGGTCAAACCGATCTGACGGTGTCGTTCCCACTCAATAACCTGCCGAATACCAGTTTCTACTTTACGGTGACGGCTTACTTCAACGATCAGTTCATCGCGTCCGGGTCAACACAGGTACTCACGCCGCCCACGCCTACGCCGTTACCGACAGCAACAGCGTCGATCACGCCATCGACTACGCCAACCGCATCCCCAACGGCAACGCCTGTCTTGGCAGCAGTCAGAATCGATCCGGGCAGCATCGGCTTTGACGAAACCACGCGCGAATTCTTTGCGCGTCTGAACATCGAAAATGCCAGCGTGATCACTGGCTACACCGTGCGTATTGTGCTGTCTGAAGAAAACCGCCGCGTATACGAAGACCGCCGGAACGGTCAGCCGCCTGCCGAAATCCGCATTCCTGAAAGCACCGTACAGGCTCAATATGGTCAGCCGCCGCTCCCCGTCGGCGAATATGAAATTCTTATCCTAATCGAAGCGCCCGCAGTTCAGGGAACAGCGCCCGCTCCGGCGCAAGGCACGACCAACCGCCCCGCGCCGCCGCCTACCCCAACCCCGACGCCTGAGCCGAGCATCATCACCAAAGTCAGCGAAGCCGTGGCTGACAATCCGATCATCTCGCTAGTCATCTTGGTCATGTTCGTCGTGCTGATCGTCATTGTCTATATGATCATTCGTATGCTTAGAGGCGGAGGAAATACGCCGCTGCCGGAACCTCCGCCGCCCACCGACGGTCAAGGCGGTATGACAGAGGTTGAACCGACGCATACACAGGGTGGCGGTTACAGTTCGCCAAGCCCAACCGGTGAACATGGAACACTCAAGGTTGTTCAGGCAGCCTATTACGCGACCGGACATGTATGGGCAGTTCCGATGAACGAAACAGGACGTTTCGGCATTGGTCGCGCCAACGAAAATGATGCAAAGTTCACCGAAACCCGCGTGAGCAGTTATCATGCGGTTCTGGAGTACCGGGGTGGGGCTTTCCGCATCGTAAAGGAAAGCAAGCACGAAAATACGCTGAAGGTGAATGATCAAGACGTTTCCACCTATGTCGAGCTTGAGCCTGACAAAGTGCATACGATTGTGCTTGCGGATATCGTCAGCCTTGAATTTGACTATAGCAAGACAATCCGCCAGCGACAGCCTTCTATGCCGACAAATACTGACGGACTCGTGACCGAAGCGGACGAACCTCAAGTATCGACCGCGCCAAGCCTTCCTTCTCATGTAAGCGCGTGGTTGGATGTCAAGCATATTGATGGGAACGGTACTCCCGGTCGAATTTTCGTCAAAACGAAGCTATTCCGTGTGGGGCGCGTCCCTGAAAAAGATGGCAAGGTGAATGATCTTGTCCTGCAGGATGCGAAAATCGGCGGGAATCAATTTGAACTCGTCTACGAGAAACGGTTCAAGATTGTCGATCTGGGTGCCAAGAACCGCACCGTCGTAACACCGAACAATGGGGAAAGTCCAACGACTCTCAATAACGAGGCGATGGAACTGAAGGCGGGAGTCAAGTACACGATTAAGATCGGCAAACAGTCTAAAACCGAACTGGTATTCGAGTATGATGACGGCAGCACCGTCCCGGATGATGTGCCCGGCGGCAGTACTGCGCCTGTCGAACCACCACCGCAAAAAACGCTTGATCCATTCGCGACAACGGGGTACGACACAGACGTTGGATTAGAAGAGGATGGTCACGCAAGCAGCGAAATGGGAGAAATGGACATTCCGCTTCAGCCCCTTATGCTTAGTCCGCTCATCAGTATCCTGAACGATCCTTCTGCGCTTTCGGCGTATCACGGTACTTTAGTGGTGGAGAAATCTAGCGGGGCAGTCATCGGGCGATTTGATATTCCACTCAATGGCGAACATGTCACCATCGGGCGCGATGCTGCAAGCATCGTCCGGTTTGATCTAAACTTCGTGTCGGGCAAGCACGCAGAAATCTACTTCGATCCGAAAGACGGCTTGTTCTATATTCTTGACCTCGGAAGCACGTTTGGTACCATGATCGAGGGAGCGGATCGGCGCGTACCAGCGAATGTCGCGACACCACTCCCTCCGAAGGAGTGCATCATCTACCTGAGCAAAGATGCGCCGAACAGTACAGAATACATCGTGATGACGTTTATCTACCCGGACGTTCAGATTTACGACCAAGGTTAATTCCATGACACTTCGCCTGACGTTCGTTGCACATGGTGATTCTCATCGCGGCAAGTGGCGCGATGAGAATCAGGACTACTACCGCATTCCCGACGACTCCACGACACAGGTGGGTGCCGCAGATATCTTCTTGGTTGCCGACGGAATCGGCGGCAACCTCCCGTTAGGGCAAGTTGCCAGCGAAACCGCAGTCAAAGCATTTTGGTCGAACTTCTATCTTCACGGCGATACCATGCGTTTGCAGGAACGTGTCGCCATGTCGTTGGGGGCAACCAATGATGCAGTGCGCGAACGGGCTGCGCACGAGGGGGTAGATACCATTGGTACAACCTTCGTGGGATTGGCGGCAACGCCGTTTATGCCTGAAGCGGCTGATGGTGAGGAAATCCTAGAGGGTGAGGGGATTGTCTTCAACGTCGGAGACGCGCGCGCGTATCGTATTCGCAGCGGCGAAATTGAACTCCTTACGCGCGATCATGTGCGGGATAACGATTCTGGGTTGATGGTGGACGAAATCGACAACCGCCGTCAGACGCGTGTCACCTCGTTTGTGGGGCAGCAGCGTGAACTGCGCCCCAATATGGTGCGCGTCAAGCTGCTGCCCGGTGATGTTTTCGTGCTGTGCAGCGACGGTTTGTGGTCAAACCTTGATATATCGCTCATCAAGCGCGTGGTCATGAACAATCCGGTGCATCGGGCGGTCGCGCTCCTGCGTGATGAAGTTCTAGCGGGCGATGCGTTGGACAACCTCACGCTAGTCATCGTCAAGGTAGAAACACGGCGGTATTCTTCTGATGGTACACCCGAAGCCCCTGAAGAAGTCACTGACGACAGCATTTCGGCATATGACCTCGCCATGCCGCTCCCTAAGATTGCTCCCGCAGCGGAAGAGGGAAAACCTGCTCCTGCACGGCGGTTGAACCGGGTTCTAGTAATCGTGCTGGCGCTCCTGCTGATCGCGCTTGTGCTGGGCGTCGGCTATGTGGTAGCAACCCAAAGCGGCATCATTGGGGGAACCACGCCACCACCACCAACAGCAGAGATCGGAGCATTCGCTACCGATGACCCGGTTGTGATCGTGCCGCCGCCGAATACACGCCCGCCTACACGCACGTTTACACGAACGACAGCACCTACGCTGACGCGGACTCCCACGCTTACGATTACGGCATTGCCAACTTTGACTGAAACCGCGACGGATCTGCCGCCGACAGCGACCATC
>JAPKMU010000317.1 GCA_026645745.1 Anaerolineae bacterium
TCGTCAAGAGGTGATCATCGGCGCATCGTGCCAGCACGGCGCGGCGGGTGATCACAGATGCGGCGGAGTCAGCATCAAAACGCGGCGACCATTCCGGGTGCGCAAACTGCATCGGGCTGTGAAGCGCGTCCGCCAAGTGAATCAGACGCGCCCCATCCGATTCGATCAACACGCCGATTTGACCGGGGGTATGACCGGGGAGCGGAACAGCCGTCACGCCGGGAATAATCGACTCATCCATATCGATCAATCTGAGTCCGCGTTCTTGCAGCATTGGCAGTACACGGTATTCGACATCAGGATTTGCGTCCAAATTCCGCTGCCAAAACGCCTGTTCAGCGCGCGAAATCACATAACGCGCGTTGGGGTAGACCGCCGTGTGATCGTCCGCGATTAAACCTTGCACATGATCGACGTGCGAATGGGTGATGATGACGAGCGTCACCGACTCCGGCGGGATGCCCGCCGCGCGCATGTTGTGACGCAGTTCACCGCCGTTGGGTCTGCCCGCCTGCCCCGCGTCGATCAGGAGGGTTTCCGCGCCGACTTTTGCCAGCAGGATATTCATGCCGCTGTCCGCTTGATCAAAATCCAGCCCAAGCGCGGCGTAGGCTTGACGATAAGCGGATTCATCCCCGTTCGGGAAACGGCTCATCATGCGTTCCGCGCCGATCACGCCGCCGCCGTCGGACATGACCACGCATTCGATTTGACCAAGATTAAACTTAAAGGTGTAGTGCATGATTTTCCCCCTGAAAAATGTTCTATCGCATCGTAAACGTGTCCCACAAAGTATATAACTGAGCGTGCGACGATCGACATACAGGGTGAAGGCATGGAACGGATCAAGGTCAGCAATAATGGACGGTATCTCGTCACCGCCAGCGGTGATCCATTCTTTTGGTTGGGCGATACCGCATGGGAATTGTTTCACCGCTTGACACTCGAAGACGCGGCGCACTACTTCGAGACGCGGCAGGCGCAGGGATTCAACGTAGTGCAGGCGGTCATTCTTGCCGAAACAGACGGCTTGAACACGCCGAACGCTTACGGAGAACTGCCGCTGATCGATCACGACCCGCTCAAGGCAAACGAAGCGTACTTCCGCACCGTTGACGCGATGATCGATACGGCGGCAGCGCGTGGACTGTACGTCGGCGTGCTGCCAACATGGGGCGATAAGGTCAACCGGGCGTGGGGAGTCGGTCCGGTCATCTTTGACGCGGCAAATGCAGAGGCATACGGCGCATTCTTAGGCGCGCGTTATGGAAACCGCGCGCATGTGATCTGGATTTTGGGCGGCGACCGTGACGTGATCGCGGACGGAGTCGATACCGCTCCGGTGTGGCGGGCGATGGCGGAGGGCATTCGGCGCGGGGCGGGCGATCCCACGTTGATGACGTTTCATCCGAAAGGCTGGCAAGGCTCGTCGGCATTCTTTCACGGCGATGATTGGCTTGACGTAAATATGTGGCAGTCCGGTCATGGTGAGGTAAACGCACCCAACTGGGAATGGATCAGCGCGGACTGGGAACGGACTCCGCATAAGCCCGTGCTCGACGGCGAACCGAATTACGAAGATCACGGGATCAATGTATGGGCAGCCGATTGGACGCCGGAAAAGGGTTATTTCCGTGATTTGGATGTGCGTAAACAGGCTTACCGGAGTGTGTTCGCGGGGGCGTGCGGCGTCACGTATGGGCATCACGCCGTTTGGCAGATGTTCGATACGGGACGCGCGCCGATCTTCTCGCCGGATCGCACATGGCGCGAAGCGCTCGAACGCCCCGCCGCGCAGCAGATGATCCATCTGAAACGATTGATGCTGTCGCGTTCGTATTTGAATCGTATCCCGGATCAAACGCTGATCGTAAACAACACGGACGAGCGGGCGCTGCATATGCGCGCCACCCGCGCCGCTGACGGCTCATGGGCGCTGGTGTACATACCGCCGCGCCGCGATCTGATACGGATCGATCTGGATCGAATGGCGCAAGCGGAATTTCAAATCGGCTGGTTTGATCCGCGCACGGGCAAGGAAGAACATTTCGACGGTTTTGGCGAAGGCATGATCACGCTTGCGCCGCCAGATTACACGAATGATTGGGTACTGATGATGAACCGCATTCCATGAAATGCGTAAGGAGAAAAAACAAATGACACGCTTTCGTTTAGCAGCACTCACACTGATTTTATGTGTCCTCACGGGCGTGATCGCAGGTCAAGCGCAAGGCGAAGTCTACCGGGCAGCGTTCAGCGCGAACGGCTACACCCTGATCGTTGAAGTGTTGGATGATGATCTGGCGCATTTTGAACTCGCGGTGACGCCCGAAGGCGCGACAACGCTTGATGCGCCGATTGCAACCTCGCTGATGATCGCCAAAACCGATTATCCGGGCGCGACTTCGTTGGAGTTTCCATCAACAGACGTGATCCAAACGCCGGAAATGCGAATCGAGGTCGATTCGGCGGCGCTGTGCGTCACAGTGACCGATCGCACACGCGAACCGGAACTCACGCTGACGACCATTTGCCCGTTGGAAGATGACGGTGCGCTCAACGGCTTGAGCTTCGCCCAAATGGGGACGACGGATATTTATGGGCTTGGCGAACGCTTCCGGGCGCGCGGCGGCACGGATGGCACATGGATGGGTGAACGCCGCATGCCGGGGAATCAATACGGCAACGCGCAAACCGGATTCAACGGTGGGAACGTAGCAAATGCTCAGTTCCCAATCCTGTACGCGCTCGGTGAAGGCACGAACAATTACGCGGCGTTTATCGATTCGGTCGCGCCGCTCGGATGGGCGTTCACGGCGGATCCGTTCACGATGATGACCCGCGTCGTCCCGCTTCGCTGGTATGTGATGACCGGAAGCGATCTGCGTGATTTGCGTGCCGATTACATGGAACTGACCGGAGTGCCGCCCGTGCCGCCGCAGCAGATGTTCGGGCTGTGGCTTTCGGAATACGGCTACGATAACTGGGATGAACTCCTGTACGTGCTCGACTCGATGCGTGAGGAAAATTTCCCGCTCGACGGCTTCGTGCTTGATCTGCTTTGGTTCGGCGGGATCGAAACAGGCGCGAGTCAGATGGGTGCGCTGGCATGGGATGAAGGCGCATTCCCAGAACCCGCCGCGATGATCGCGCAGCTCCGCGACGAGTACGGGATCGGGATCATGACGATTGAAGAACCCTACGTGAGCGAAACCGCGCGCGGCTACGCGGACGCGCTTGCGGCGGGGGTGCTCGTGCCGCAGTGTGACGGGTGCGATCCTGTGCGATTTGATGAATGGTGGGGGATCGGCAGCATGGTCGATTTCACCAACCCGGACGCGGCGGCATGGTGGCATGATCAGCGCCGCCAGCATTTGATCGACGCGGGGGTGATGGCACATTGGACGGACTTGGGCGAACCGGAAGACTACGATCCGTCCGGCTATTATTACGGCGGCGCGGATCACGCCAGTGTTCACAACCTGTATAACCTGTATTGGTCGCGCAGTGTGTGGGAAGGCTATCAACGCAGCGCCGTCGAGCGCCGCCCGTTCGTCATGTCGCGTTCCGGCACATCGGGCAGTCAGCGCTATGGCGTCGCCATGTGGTCGGGCGATATTGCCGCGAATCTCGCCAGCTTGAGCGAACAGATGAACGTGCAAATGCAGATGTCGCTGAGCGGGATCGATTATTTCGGCTCAGATGTGGGTGGGTTCTTCCGGCAGGGGATCGATCCGATTTTGGGAATGGATGGGTTGTATACGCTTTGGTACGCCAACTCCGCGCTGACCGATGTGCCGCTGCGTCCCCACACTTTCAACGTGCAGAACTTCTACGCCACCGCGCCGACATTGGTCGGAGACTTAGCGAGCAACTGCGCGAATACGATTTTGCGCTACGAACTCAGCCCGTATCTATATACGCTGGCGCACCGCGCCTATCAATTCAGCGAACCCGCATTTCCGCCGCTCGTCTACTACTTCCAAGACGATGCTGCGGCGCGGACGATAGGCAGTCAAAAGATGATCGGCTCACAAATGATGATGGCGGTGCTCACGGATTACACGCCGGAAGCGACGACGGTGTATCTACCAAGCGGGGGATGGTTTAACTACCGCACCGGCGAATTTTACGAAAGCACGGGCAGTTCCATCGAAGTCGCGCCAACTGTCGAGCGCACGGCACAAGCGCCGCTGTTCGTTCGTGACGGCGCGGTGATCCCCCTAATGCGTGTCGATGACATGACACTAAACACGCTCGGTCAGCGGACGGACGGCACGATTGACAACTCAATCGTGTTCGCGGTCTATCATGCCGCGCAAGACGGCTCGTTTACGCTGATCGAGGATGACGGCGAAACGATGGCTTATCAAGACGGCGCGATCCGCGAAACCCGCGTCGATCATCAAGCGTCGGAAGGCGCGATCACGGTGACGGTCAACCCCGCCAGCGGCACGTATGACGGCGCACCCACCGAGCGCGATCTCGAAATCCGCTTGATCAGCCCAATGCCTGTTTCGCAGGTGTTGATCAACGGCGAAGCGATGCCAAGAATGACCGCTGACTCCGGCTATGGTTGGATGATCCGCAGCGACGGCACGGTGATCGTGCTGGCGGGGGTTGTCCCGGTCGATCAAGCGCTCACGATCACGTTTGTGGAGTGACATGCGGCTCAACGATGCGCGCGACTTTGAAGGCATACGCGGCTTCTTCAACGTTCTTGATGCTGAGTGACCAACTCGCGCTCAAGCAGGCATACGCGAACGTGTAATTGAGCAGCCGTCCGCGATCCAGCGCCATACGTTCCGCCAAAATTCCGGCAATCTTGAGCAGCCGCCCTTCGTTGTGGACAAGCGCCACTGCGGAGGGCGGATTGCACAGTGTATTCGCGCAGTCATACGTGCGTTCGCCGCTCACGCCTTTGGGATCAAATGCCAGCCAGCCGCGCTGAGGATGATGACGAATATTCGCATGGTGCATATCCCCATGCAGCAGACGAACCTCACGCGGGGATGCGAGAAGCTCCTGCGCGACTTGCGCGCCGCGTCCAAGCAGGGGATCGGTTGGCGCATATGCAAACAACGTGCGAAAACGCACGTTCAGCGGTGTGAACTCTGCCGGAATTACGGACGGTGATGCCGCGTGCAGTTGATTCAGCACGTCCGCGATCACGACTGCCGCGCCTTCGTCGTCACCGCGATGCACCATCGGCGTGACTTCTTCACCGGATGCGTATTCGAGCAGGTGCGCGTCGATGGCTTGGCGGATCAACCGCACCGCGCCGCGTCCATCCCACAAACGAAGCGCGAGCGCCCCGTTCTGCTCATCGTCAACTCCAATGGGCGTGAGCAGTTTAAGGACAAGTCGTTCGCCTTGATGGGAAACGGTGAATACGCGGCTGGTGGGCGTTTGTGCGATCAACTCTGGCTCGGTGAGCGCCCATGTTTGAAGATAATGTGCAAGCGGATCCGGCATGGCGATTCCTTTGATTCTGAGTCCGCGCCTATTTTACCTAAACTGGGCGGCGTTTTTTGTGAGGTGTGCTACACTCGACTGCATCACATAGATGAATTGGCGGTAAACAATGCAAGAACTACGTCGACCGTTCTTCTATGCAGCGTTTGTTGTCATCGTCATAATCATCGCTGTCGAACTTGGTTCCGCTCCCATTTTGTCGTTGATCAGCAGCGCTGCCAACGCTGGCGGACAGGCGCTCGAAATGAGTGACGTTCCGCCCGAACTCCAAGCTGATTTCGCTGAAGCCCGCGCCGAAAATGCCGATAAGTTCCAGAATCTCGAAAGCAATCCGGGGATCGGCATTCAGTACCTGATCATTATCGATGGGATTTTGATGCTGGTGATGGGGCTGATGCTGGCGAGTCAGTTGATTCCGCAGGATACGTATGCGCGGCTGCAAGGCTGCGCGTCGTGCCTTGTCTCGCTGGTCTTGTTGATCGCTTCGATCATCATGATCATTATGGCGATCGTCGTGCTGCTGGTGATGGTAACGCTGCTCTTGGCGATTCCCTTCGGCACGCTCATTTATCTGGCGTTATACGGTTTCTTTGATCGAGGCGGGGCGGCAGTCGCGCTGGGGATCATCATGACGCTCAAAATCGTGTTTTGCGTGCTGCTCGTGCTGGCACAGCAGCGATTTTTGCAGAACCGCTTCTTGATCCTGCTGGCGCTCTCGTCGCTGATCTGCACGTTTATCATCAGCTTCTTGCACGGCATCGTGCCGATCATTCTCGTCAGCATCACCGATAACATCAGCGGAATCTGTGTGGCGATCTGCGGGTTGATCTGGGCGGTTATTGTGCTGATTGGAGCGATTCCTGCTGTGGTTCGCTCATTGGGGAAAAGTTAGGGGTCGTCTAAGTCTCACACACACCCCTCTCTCCAACCGTTGGTTAGAGAGGGGAGAAAACAAGTGATCTGCTCCCCCTCTCTATCGCTTGCGATGGAGAGGGGGTCGGGGGGTGAGGAAAAGTGTTGTCCCGTGAACCATCACGCGTGATAGAGAGGGGCGGATTCCGTCGTCTAATCCCCGATGCTCAACCGGCACGCATTTTGACACTCAACTGTGACCGTGCCGCC
>JAPKMU010000318.1 GCA_026645745.1 Anaerolineae bacterium
GTGTTCCGTGAAGAAGCCGGCATGAAAGCCGCGCTGGAGACGATTCGCGGTTTGCGCGAACGGTATCAGAACGATCTCGGCATCGATGATCGCGGGCACAAATTCAATACCGACTTGATGGAAGCATGGGAGCTAGGCGCACTGCTTGAACTGGCAGAAGCGACGGCGATCAGCGCGCTGAACCGCACAGAGAGCCGGGGCGCGCACGCCCGCGAGGACTTCCAGAAGCGCGACGACGAAAATTGGATGGTGCATTCGTTGGTGATGCGCCCGCAGGTCGGGATCGCGCCCGCTGTGGGTGAACCGACGCTCAACACCGAAAAGAAGGTCGATATGTCGCTCGCGGCGGAAGATGAGCGCTTCGTTCCGAAAGTCCGGTCATACTAAAACCCATCACGTTTAGTGCTAGAGGAATCCTATGGATGTAACTTTCCGTATCCGGCGGTTTAACCCGGAAGTGCAGGGCAAAAATAAGCCCTACTGGCAGACGTTCGAGGTCAAGGACGTTGAAGAGACGGATCGTGTGTTGGAGCTTCTGCACCGCATCAAGTGGGAGCAGGACGGCACGCTGACCCTGCGGCGGGCATGCGCGCACGGGATTTGCGGCAGCGATGCGATGCGCATCAACGGAATCAACCGGCTGGCGTGCAAAGTGCTGGTTAGAGACGTAGGGACGAAGATACAGGTCGAGCCAATTCTCGGCTTGCCCGTGCTGAAAGACCTGATCGTCGATATGGAGCCGTTCTTCGCGCACTATCGTTCGGTGATGCCGTACTTCGTGAACGACAGCGCGCTGCCGGAAGATGGACGCGAACGCTTCCAAACTCAGGAAGATCGTGCGTTGTTCGATGACACGACGAAATGTATTTTGTGCGCGGCGTGTACAACGTCGTGCCCTTCGTTCTGGGCGAACGGCGAATATGTCGGTCCGGCGGCGATTGTGCAGGCGCACCGCTTCATCTTCGACACGCGCGATCAAGGTTGGCAGGATCGCCTAAACGTCCTTGCCGAGCCGAACGGCGTCTGGCGCTGCCGCACGATCTACAACTGCACGCCCGCCTGCCCACGCGGGATCAGCGTGACGCGCGCGATTGGCGAAGTCAAGCTGGCGATCCAGCGCAACAAGCGCGATGGCATCATCATCAACCCGCCTGTGGAGGGCGCTCACGAGGGCAGCTAGTCTGAAAATCGGTTGAATCACAGAGAGCGCAGAGGGGGAACTTTCCTCTCTGCGTTTTTTATTCCACTCTCAACGGATCAAGAAAGATGTCTTTGACAGGGAGCAGCAAACCGGGGATAACCGGATCAAAGTCGATCACATCGTCCATGGTGTGTAAGCGCTTCGCACCGGAAGGGAGTTTTTCCACGATGCGGCGATCCGGGTAAACGAGCAGCACCATCCGCGAGCCATGCTTTAAATAATACTCCGCACTTTCGAGCATATCCGTATCATCTTGATCGGGTGATTGAATCTCCACCGCGAGATCAGGCATGATCGGCACCGCGCCCTTGGTGACCAGCGGCAGAGCACGTTCTCTGCTCATGTAACTGACATCAGGTAGGCGTGATGTCGGGCGATTCGGGTCTTGTTCGTCAGGTGGCAGTTGATGGCGCGCTTCAACAGACGCACGTCCTAATTTTTGTGGAAACGTGAAATTATTGATCGCTGTGATGATGTTTCCGGCAATCATACCACGCTGTTCTGTAGGCAACTTTTCGTTCAGCTCCCCGTCGATGAGTTCGAGTAAGCGCTTTGAATTTTCGGGGCGTGCGAGAAGCGTCTCAAATTCAGGAAGTGTGTACAAGCGTGCGGGCGAAATCGCCATCTGCGACTCCTTCTCTCATTGATCCGATTATAACATGAGACAGCAGCGTGACCGCGAAGAACCCGCATCACTGCTCTTGGTGCTACAATACATTCAAACACCCTAATCAGGAGCATGCTTTATGCAGCCACCTGCTGCCAAAACGATCCCCCATTCGTTTGAACACCTCGGCTTTACGTTTGATGATCCGTATGCGTGGTTACAGGACAAAACCAACCCGGAGGTGATCGCCTATTTGGAGGCGGAAAACGCCTACGCGAAAGCATCGCTCGCACACACGGCGGCGCTGCAAGAGATGCTGTATCAAGAGATGGTCGGGCGCATCAAAGAGAGCGATGACACCTACCCCGCCAAGCGCGGCGAGTATTTTTACTATTCGCGCACCGAAGCGGGTAAACAGTATCGGATTTTCTGCCGCAAGCAGGGCGAAAACGGTGCGGAAGAAGTCCTTGTGGACGAAAATGCGCTCGCGGAAGGGCGCGCTTACTGCCGCGTGACGACGGTCGAGCCAAGCCCGGATCAACGGTTGATCGCGGTCGCGGTCGATTTGATCGGCAACTGGGAATACACGATCTTCGTCAAAGATACGGTGACGGGCGAAACCCTGTTCGAGCGCGGTCCAAACTGCGATCCTGAATTCGGGTGGGCGAACGACAACAAAACATTCTTTTATCTGCTGAACGACAGCGCGCACCGTGCTTTTCAGGTGATCCGTCATGTGCTCGGCAGTGATGAAGAAGCAGTCGTGTATCAAGAGGATGACGGCGCGTTTTATCTCGGCGTCGAGCGTTCACGAAGCGGGAAGTATTTCTTTATCCACAGCGGCAGCATGAGCGCGACCGAAGTCCGGTATCTTTCAACGGATGATCCGGTTGGCGAATGGCAGGTGATCGCGCCGCGCCGCGCGTGGATCGAATATTATGTGCAGCATCACGGCGACCGTTTCTTGATCCGCACCAACGAAGATGCGCAGAACTTCAAGCTGATGCAAGCACCCGTCAGCGCTCCGTCGCGTGGAAATTGGCGCGAGATCGTCCCGCACCGTGAAGATACGTATCTGCAAGCGGTGGACGTATTCGCGGATTTTCTCGTGCTGCACGAGCGGCGCGATGGACTGCTTGAGCGGCGGATTTCCGCGCCGGATGGCGTGACGGATATCCGCTATATCCCCTTCCCCGAACCGGTCTATACGCTCGGTCCGCAGCCGAATCTGGAATGGGAGACGCACCAGTTCCGCTTCTTATATATGTCCCCCGTCACGCCGCAGTCCACCATCGATTACGACATGCAGACGGGCGAATGGATCGTGCGCAAACAGGTTGAAATTCCGAGCGGTTATGATCCGTCGCAGTATCAATGCGCCCGTGTGTTTGCGACTTCACACGATGGAACGCGCGTGCCGATCTCGCTGGTTCACAAGAAAGGGTTGAAGCTCGACGGGAAAAATCCGACTCTGCTGTACGGCTATGGTTCGTATGGCTACGCGAGTGAGGCATCCTTTGATACCAAACGCTTCAGCTTGATCGATCGCGGATTCGTGTACGCGATCGCGCATATTCGCGGCGGGAGCGAAATGGGGCGCGCATGGTACGATAACGGACGTTTGATGCACAAGAAGAACACATTTCTTGATTTCATCGCCGCCGCTGAATTCCTGATCGCGGACGGGATCACGTCGCCGGAATATTTAGGCATGATGGGCGGGAGCGCGGGCGGTTTGCTGGTGACTGCGGTCGCCAATATGCGCCCGGATTTGTTCAAAGCGGTGGTCGCGCTTGTTCCGTTCACCAATGTGATTACCGCGATGCTTGATCCGACGCTGCCGCTGACCCTACCGGAATACGATCAATGGGGCAACCCGAACGAACCGGAGCCGTTCGCGTATATGCGGTCGTATTCGCCGTATGACAATATCGAAGCGAAGGCGTATCCTCATATGTATATCCGCGCCGGGTTGAATGATCTGCAAGTGCCATTCTGGGACCCGGCGAAATATGCGGCGCGTCTGCGCGCATGTAAAACCGACGCGAATCGTTTGACCTTGATCACGAATATGGGGAGCGGTCATGCGGGATCGTCGGGACGGTATGATCACCTGCGCGAAGATGCCGAGGCATACGCATTCTTGATCGATACGTTAGGGGCGGGGTAGAACACGTCCAATGGACGATTACGAGGACGACGAGATCGAATTTGATGACGGTAAACCTGTTTATCGTCTGCCGCGCCGTTTGTTGATCGCGATCATCGTGTTGGTGCTGATCGCTATGCTGGCGGCAGATGCGTACTGGTTATTCACGCCGCAGCCGACACCGATCCCACTCCCTACAGCGCCGTTGAGTGCGATCTAAACAAAAAGGACAGGGGTTGCACCCTGTCCTTTTTTATTGCGTGGAGACGATTTTCTACCCGATCACGTCGCGCGGGTTGCTGCCGTCCTTCGCGGGTCCAACGATCCCGCGTTCTTCCATCATGTCGATCAAACGGGCGGCGCGGGTGTAGCCGATGCGAAGCTGGCGCTGAAGCAGCGAAACACTCGCTTTCTTGCGCTGGCGGACGAGTTCGACCGCCTTGATGTACATCTCCTGATCGACATCCTCATCATCATCGTCGTCGCCGTCGTCTCGATCATCCATCGGCATCGAGCGCACCATCGACTGCGCGCGCGCTTCTTGATCCCACATGCTGGCTTGACCGGGAGCGGGGCGGACGCTTGTGTTCGGCTGACCGGGTGTGCCGCGCCCGGTGACGAGCGGATTCCATGCGTTGCTACTGTCCCCAACTGCCATACGCGGCTCATCTTGGAACGAGGACGAGATCGGACGCGAGGCGGCGATCAAGTCTTCTTCGGTCATCTGCGTGCGCCATGCGCGGGTGATGTTGTTGATCTCGGTATCGCTCACGAACACGCCTTGCAGACGCACGGGCGCGGGCGAGTCACCGCTCATGTAGAGCATGTCACCGCGACCGAGCAGACGTTCCGCGCCGGGTTGGTCGAGAATAACGCGGCTGTCCACACCGCCCGCCACTGCGAACGCGATACGTGCCGGGAAGTTCGCTTTAATCAGACCAGTCACAACGTCCACCGATGGGCGCTGCGTAGCGATCACCAGATGGATACCAGTCGCACGGGCGAGCGCGGCGATACGGGTGATCACTTTTTCCGTCTCATCCGGCGCGAGCATCATCAAGTCGGCTAACTCGTCGATGATCACGACCATGTACGGCATGATCTCTTCGCCTTGGCGCAGATGACGGTTGAAGTCTTCGATGTTACGCGCGCCCGCCGCGTTGAACTTGCGGTAGCGCTCGTCCATCTCGCGCGTGACCCATTTGAGCACGCTCACGATGCGTTCAAGCTCGACGACGACCGGAGCGACCAAGTGCGGAATGCCGTTGTACTGCGTCAATTCAACGCGCTTGGGGTCAACCATGATGAACTTGAGCGTTTCCGGCGTGTTGCGGATCAACAAGCTGGCGATGATCGAGTTCACGCAGACGGATTTACCAGACCCGGTGGTTCCGGCGATCAGCAGGTGCGGCATACCGGTCAAGTCAGCGGCGACGGGCGTACCGTCCACGCCTTGACCGAGCGCAATCGTCAGCGGTTTGTTGATGCGCTTGAACTGTTCGCTTTCCATCACGTCACGCAAGCGGACGATGGCGCTTTGTTCGTTCGGGACTTCGATACCGACGTACCCCTTGCCGGGGACAGGCGCTTCAATACGGATCGACTTCGCGCCGAGCGCAAGCTGCAAGTCTTTATCGAGCGCGGCAATCGCGCCGACCTTCACGCGGCTTTTCTTGCCTCTGGCGAGGATGTAATCCGGCTCAACGCCGAACTGCGTGATCACGGGACCCGTGCGCACTTCGACCACGCGACCGGGCGCGCCAAAGCTGTCGAGCGTTTCTTCGATGATTTTGGCGCGGCGCAGCAGCAGCGCATGATCGAGTTCCTGATCCTGACCGCTCATCAACGTCTGCGAAGTTTCCGGCAGTTTCCATGTCTTTGGCATGCGCGGGCGCGGCTGTGCGACCGGGAACGGATCGACATCCCCGTTGATCGGCGAGGGTGAACTGCTGATCGAGCGCGCGGACGGCGGAGGCGGCGGGGGCGCGGACTCGACACGCTGCGGCGGACGGGTCGGCTCACCCTCTTGCCCGGCAAGACGCGGCGAACGTGCCGTCAGCACAGGCGAGGTTAAGCCGGGGATCGGCGACGCGGCTTTTTCGAACTCCTCGTCAAAGTCATCATCCGTCGAAGCGGGTTTCGCGGGCGCACTCAGCGGCGGGCGCTGGAGCGGCTGCACGCCCAAACCGGAGGGTTTCGGCGCTTCGGCGGGTTTTGCTGTCTCTGCAGGAGCGGGGGTGGATGCTGCGGGCATCGTTCCGCGAACGAGATCACCCAAGCTGGAGCGTTCCGGCGCGGGCGTGCTTGATCCACCGACCGGGGCGGGTGTCGTTTCTGCTGCCGGAGGCAGCGCGGTACTCGGCACGGGGGCTGCGGGCGTTGTTTGCGTGGATGCCGCCGGAGCGCTGGTTTGCGCGGGCAGGGGTGCGGCTGGCGCGGCGGGTTTCTGACCGCCGAAGCGTCCGAATAAACCGCCGCCTTGTTTCGCCGCGTCACCCGATGCGGGCGCGGCTGCCGGAGCAGGGGTCGTGACAGGCGGTGTTTGCGCCGCCGCAGGCTGCGCAGGTTTTTGATCGCCGCGACCACCGCCGAAACGTCCGAATAGACCGCCGCC
>JAPKMU010000319.1 GCA_026645745.1 Anaerolineae bacterium
GATTTGAAGTTGTACAGCGCGGGCTGCTCGCTGTGGCGGACACCTTCATAAAGAGCGCCGGTGATGCGGTTCAGTCCTTTGTGCAGCTTCTCGCGGATGTACTCGTCGTCCTCGTGCGATAGAAGCAGAATGGCGGCATGGATCAGGTATTCGACGGCGGCGAGGAGTTCGTATGCCATGCGACCGCGCCACGAGTGAACGCCATTCGCATGAGAGGTCGCTGTTTTCAGGTCATCCAAGCCACTATAGCTCAAGCGCTGCTTCTTGGAGCAGGAGCATCCCATCGATCACACGTAGGTCGCCTCGTTCGGCGTTCAGGTTTGAGGTGAGAAACTCCGCGACGGTGTTGTACTTGGTGGAATCAAAACGGTCGTGGTACCGCTGCATGGCAGGGGCATTTTCATCAGAAGTCATGAGGTTTTCCTTTGGATTAACGGGTTTGCGTTAGAAATTGGAGGAGTGCGAGAAGCTCAGGAGCGGTCGGCTGGTGATCGATCTGCTCACCGAGTGTGTCGAGCAAGCATACCAATTGCGAGTAGAGGTTGAACAACCGCACTTCGTAGGGCAGCACCCACGTTCCGGATGGGATCAGGTGTGTGCCGTGTCCTTCCAGCCGAAATGGAAGCACGAGCGGATCGTAGAATGTCCATCCGGTCGCGCACACGAGCTCACGGCGGCGTTCTGAGGCTTCGAGAGTCCAATCGGCATAAAGCAACTTACCCTCCTGTAAAGCAAGATACGCCCGCTTGACCGACAGTCCACCGAACCCGCCAAACGGAACACACATACTCTTGAGCAGTATGACGGGCTGCCAAAGCAAGCCTGAAAGGTTTTCGTTCATCTTTCTAGCTTCTTGAACCAGAAGCCGCTGAAACGAGCGATTTCACCGGTATCCAAAAAGCGGACAAAAACGGTATGAATTCCCCGGCTGTAAGGTAAAACATTGTCGCAAAGTGGGTAGTGACTCACGATGCATTTGCGGCGGGGATTGATGGTACTCAACCCGACGATATGTCCGACCGCGCCGGATGGCGGTAGCTTCGAGCGATGGAAGTTTTGACGTTTGTTTTTCAACATAGAGGTTTTCCTCATTTGTGGAGCGTTGAAGAGTACAATTGCCGAACATAGCGGAGGCATGTATGCTGCAGATTGCCACTTGTCAGTTTCCGATTAGCGCGAATATCCAGCGAAACTGTGATTTCATGACGAAACAAATCCAACAGTCTGCTCAACAAGGTGCAAAGCTTATCCACTTTGGAGAGTGCGCTTTGTCAGGCTACTGTGGGGTGGATTTCAAATCGTGGTCGGACTTCGATTGGAAGGAGCTTCAAACCAGCTGTGAACGTATTCAATCCGCCGCTGAACGTTACGGTGTTTGGGTCGTGTTTGGAAGCAGTCATCGATTGACGGGAGATCATCTCCCTCACAATAGTGTGTACGCAGTCAATCCCCAAGGGGGTTTGGTCACACGCTACGACAAGCGCCGATGCAGTGTTAAAGATTTGAACCACTACACACCTGGCACGCACCCCATCATATTCGAAGCATTTGGAACGGTGTTCGGGATGCTCATTTGCCTAGATTACCGTTTCCCCGAGCTGTATCGCGAATACATGGATATAGGCGTGGCATGTGTGCTGCACAGTTTTCATGATGCACGCAAAAAAGGAAGTTCACTGTCCAGTGTTATTGCTCAACCGACACTGCAAGGTCACGCGGGTAATACCGCGATGTGGATCAGTGTGGCAAACAACAGTGCTGCTTATCAATCCTTTAGCAGTTTATGGATTGACCCCAGTGGTGCTGTTGGAAAGCATGCAAAACGACATCGGTCGGATATCATCATGAATAAACTGGACATGGAGCGTCACGGAGCGTATGTCGACATGGTGCGCACCTTTCGGTCAGATGCGCGTTCAGGCAGCGTTTATGCTGACAAAACGGTCACGGACACGCGCTCCGAGGATCGAAGTCATTTTTAGCGAATGTGGAGGTAATTCTCTAACTCCTCTCGACAAATCGGCACGCTTTTTACCCCGATCCCGTCGCACGAGATATAGCTCAAAAAGGTGTGGATCGGCTGGCGGTGCATGAGCTTGTAGAGATACTGAGCAGCGACAACGGCAACCCAATCATTCACGAGCAGGTGTTGGCTGCCTTCCTCGACGAGTTCGGCGCAGGATACCGGCGGAGTCGGCTGTGGCGCTGCGGGTTCCGGTTCGAGAAGCTGCGGAAACACGAGTGCGGCATTCGGGAGATAGGCGTACTTGCTGTCTTTCCCGTCGAGATGCCGCATCATGACCTCGCGATCCCCTTGATTACCGCAAACGACCTGCGCCGTGTCGTAGGTATTTCCGCAGTCGATCCACAGCGCGCCCTTCACGCGGCTCAATTCCTGCCGCGCGAGGTGATTATCCACCGCGCCAATCACGATTCCGCCGCCATGCCGCTCGAAGTGCTTGTCAGCGTTCAGCGGCTCGGCAATGCCCACTGCATTTAGCCCCAACGCGCAGTTGAAGCGCCGCATCAGCACATGCGCTTTCGGCTGTCCAACATCCCCGGCGGTATAAAGCTGCCGTCCGACGTTCTTCATCTCAACCGTATCCGGGTCGATCAGCACGAGCTGCGGGGTGTGCATCCGCCGCGCTTGCATGTCGTACAGAATGCGGGCAGCACTGCGCGCAATTTGGCTTCCCGTCCCGCCACACCCAACAATGGTCACCGTTTTGATGTACAGATTCGGGTCGAACACGTTCATGATGCAGCCTCTCCCAACACTTGTCCGAGCGTCTTTTTCACCGGGATTAGGTCGCGCTTCGGATATACCCGCGCCTTCTTCCCTTCCAGTTCGATGAATTGCTTGCGGATGTCGGACGGATGCGCTTTCGACTTGCCCGAACAGGCGTGATCGCCGAATGGTGAACCGAGAAGCATCGTCCAATCATCCTTGAGACTTGCGCCTGCCAGTGCCTCGTCCGACACGCGCTTGACGCTGCCCCAGCAGATCGCGCCGCTGGAGAACACATTCGGCAGTGGAGCATGAAACAGCGGTTCGTCCATATCCGACGGACGCTTTTTGACTGAATACAGCCCGTATTGAGGCGCGCCGTCCGTCGTCACACGAATGAGAATGAGCGGCGGCAGCGGGACGCGCAGCGCCGTCTCCGTTCCTTCCAAAAAGATGCCGGTCTTCCCCGGTGGACGGTACCCCACCACAGTCCGCTTCACACCTTCCTGTCGGACGAGCAGCGTGTTTCCGCCGAGCAGTCCCGTGTCAAACCGCACTTTGGCGGCAAGCGCCGCCGCGACATGCGCGGCATCGACCGGGTATTCGGAGACTACCGCGCCTTCCTGCTTACGCAGCATGATCCCGAAAGAGAAGAATGAGAGCACGAGGGAGGGTTGCTCGGCGAGAGCATCAGCCAGTGTGCGATCGCTTATGGATGTGTGGAAATCCACCATTTTGACCTTTCTCAACGAACGTGAGGAGGAGACATGGAATTACAATTTAGAGGCTGATGATTACTTAGCGGAAGGGCTGCGAGTGGACTACGTACTTGTTTTTGCCGTTGGGACTCTCTTCGGCTTTATTGGGGCGTGGATCGTCGTGCGATTGAGCTTGCGCCCTAGCAGGGCGATTTCAGAGCAGTATGGCGCGTTAGATCTCCAACTCCGTTCGCTGAACGAAACAGCCGCACAACTTCAGCGGGTGCTTGCGGATCGAACGCTGCGCGGTAAATGGGGCGAACAGCGCCTGATGCATGTCCTCGAACTCGCAGGCTTTGAACGTGACAAGGATTTTCGCGTTCAGCAGCCCATAACGACAGACACGGGGCAGCGTTATATCCCAGATTTCACCTTTGAATTCCCCAACAATATCCGACTACATCTCGATTCAAAGTTTCCGCTCGAGAACTACGAAGCATACTTGAGTGCCCCAAGTGAAAGTGAGCGCAAAGTGTGTTCTGACAAGTTTTTGGGAAATGCACGAAATCACGTGAGGAGGCTGTCACGTAAGGGGTACAGCAGTGCCGGATCGAACACACTAGGCTATGTCATCTTGTTTGTTCCCTTTGAGTCGATTTTTCGGTTTATCCATGAAAGTGACAGCACGATAATCGATTATGCGCTTGAACAGGGCGTTGTGATCTGTTCCCCGCTTACCCTGTATGTACTCCTTGCCACGATCCGCCAATCGCTCGATGCGTTCGCCTACAGTCAATCGGCAGGAGAAATTCGGCAGGTGATGGGGCAGTTGCAGAGTGAATGGGATTCATACGAGTCAAAGATGGAGCAGATGGGGAAACAGTTCCGGACGATGCAGAGCAGTTATGACGAATTGATCACCTTACGGCGGCGGCAGCTCGAACGCATGTTTGCGAAAGTAGACGAAGTCACTGACAAGTACCGCACCTTTGCCGATGCAGACCCTTGAGGTCATGCTGCCGGACTGATTTCCCAAATCAAGACAGTTGGTTTGGTACGATGCGACTTACCTTTCCCAAACGCATTCAACAAGCGCTGGGCATTGTGGCGAAAGCACACAGGGATTGTTTTGAGAAATGTCAAACCTGCGTTGACATCTTGCATGATGCCGTCCGCTTCTTCGATCAGTTCGATGGCGAAGGCGACATCCTCCGCTTCCCACGAGAGCGGCGGGATTTCGGACATGCTTTCGTAATCGAGATCAACAAGAGAGTTGCCCGAACAGCTAAACAGCCAAGCCAGCGCCCAACCGACCTGTCGCCAGCGCTCATCCGATTGTTTCAGTAGGCTATCCGCCAATGCGCGTCCGACTGTGTACACCACGTCAGGAATTTCAATGGTGTACATTTCTCGTTCGGGATCGATGCCAAAGAGCGCGAGGATCGGCACGACATCTGGATTCTGTGCGTAGAACTCCGGGTCTTCGAGGACAACGCCTGCTGTATCGAGGGGAATGCCATAGGAAATGCTTTCGAGCGTGTCGAGGGGAATACCCCGCCGTGTGATCTCGCCGCAGATGAAGCGATCGAGCGCTGTTTCCGACTCGCCAGCGCGAATGCGTTCGACCGCACCGGCGTAGATATCGGGGAATGCTCGACGAGTGACGACGAGCGCGATCCCCAAACCATCATCCTCAAGCTCCGTGTCGTCTGCATCCAGCGTCCACAGCGGATCGAGCCACGCGACCGCGTTTGCAAGCAGGAGAAACGGATCATCGCGCACCACGCCCGCTAGAAACGTGTATGTATCGAGCAGCGGGTTCACCGTCATAAGCCATACTCCAACACAGGCTGAGTCAGCAGGTGGATCGGGGCGAGGTTTGCCAGCGCCTCACCCATCCGGCGGGAGCGTTCCGTATAGGCGACGATTTCCGTCATCGCCTCGATCAACGTCTCACGGGGGATGCCTGTCGGGAAGAAGCCGCCGTTGGGACGGCACTCGCGGAGGAGCGCCGTCCCTTTCAGTTCAACGGCAGGAATCGTTAGCAGGCAGTCTCGTAGAGTCTGGACTGTCCAACCGTTCGCGCGCATGATCACCCTTTTCTGCCTGGCTGACTGATGAATTCGAGTACCTGTGTGCCATCCTCCAACATGGTTTCGCGGATGGTGGCGTGTGTAACTTCGGGATAGCTGATCTTCAGCAGGGTGCGAATCTGCTCCGGCTCAAGGACAGACATCGACGCATCCGCGACAATGCGTGTAGCGCCGATCTTAAAGATGCCTTGGGTAATGGCTGTTTCGTTCATTTTCTTCTCCTCAAATTATGCGTTTGTCACATGATGGAGTGGATATACTGGAAATGGAGGGAGTACCCACGGAATGGGCTTGTCAAAACGACTTCGAAACGCGCTGCTGATCGGAATTGGGTTGGCGACCTTGCTGGGAATCGTGATCGCGATCTGCTTCCCGCACGAGCTAAGTTCATTCCTATACGCGCGCCCGTTCTATCCTACGAACACTGCTGAGGATTTGTGGAATGCTCCCTTAGCGCTTCCCGATGTCGTCACGGATGTTCCGGTCGAATATGCTTCCGGTGAACGTTTCTGCATTGGCGTGGACACCTTCCAAGTTTGGGAGCCTAACAAATCCGATGTTTATGCAGCTCTGAATCGCTCGGTCAGCGTAACGATAGACGGTGCTCAGGTCATGCCCAGCAATATTCAGATGTCTGCGCTTGCGATCCTATTGGCAAGGTACGATCAACAGGGGAATCTAATCGGTGAGCATGGCGGACCCATTGAGATCTGTGTTGCTCCTGTCAACTTGCCTGTTGGTCTGCATGTGGCAACCACCAGCTTTACCTCAAATGGCGGGACCTACTATGCTTTCCAGTGGGCATTTCAAGTGACGGATTGATGCCGCCTTCATTCGCCTTCAGGATCGATGAGATTGGCTGCACTGACGTTGCCTTGCTGCACAAAATCCTCCAGCGTGAACAGCGACAGATCGCGTTCGGTGAGATGCTTCATCTTCTTCGCTAGCGCGTACACATCGTCGATGCGGATGGGGCTGTCCCCGTCCCACAATTTCCCTTCAATCAGTTTTCCGGCGATCAGCACCGCTTGGC
>JAPKMU010000031.1 GCA_026645745.1 Anaerolineae bacterium
ATGCTGCGCGCTCCGCGCGCCTCAGCGTCATTTTCCTGCTTGTGCATTTTGAGCAGCCGCTTTTGCTGACGCTGGCGCTCGGTCTGCCGATCAGCACGGCGGTGTTTTTGTACGTGTATGCGCTCGTCTCCGGCTTGATCGTCGTTCACGAGCGGATCAAGCACCCGGCAGTGCAAAAGCCGCTGGCGGGATTCCTGCTGATGACCGGACTGCTGATCTACTGGGCGGGTTTTCTGCCGTCCGCCGCGCTGAGTTGGTTCGGCGTGCTGTACCTGACCAAGTTGATCTCCGTCGCATAACGCTGAATCACCTGAACGGCGTTGGAGATGCCATCCTCGGCGCGGATTTTTTCGCCTAGCTCGGCAGCACGCTGGCGCATCGCTTGATCCGTCACTGTGCGCGTGATCGCCGCCGCGAGGCTTTGCGCGGTCAGCCGTTTACGCGGGATCGGCGCAGTGCCGACGCCTAAATGCGCCGTGCGCCGCCCCCAAAATGCTTGATCCCCCATGAATGGGATGATCACAGTAGGGACACCTGCCCGCAGTCCGGCGGCGGTTGTCCCCGCTCCACCGTGATGCACCACCGCTGACATGCGCGGAAACAGCCAACCATGCGGCGCGGATCGCAGCATGTACACGTTGTCTGGCAGGTCTTCAGCATGCAAGCCGCCCCAACCGGACGCGATCACGCCGCGCTGACCGGAGAGCGCCAGCGCATCGAGCGCGATCTTGGCGGATTCTTCGGGGTTCCGTGCGCTCATGCTGCCGAATCCGATGTACACCGGCGATGCTCCACGTTCCAAGAACGCGATCAGGTCATCGGGCGGCGTCCACGTTTGATCCAAAAACCAATAGCCGGTGGTGTGAATGTTCGCGCTCCACTCCACAGACGGCGGCAAAACATGACGGCTGAACCCGTACAGCAGCGGCGTGCCGTGCTGGATCATGCGGGGAACAGCACCACGCAAGCGAGGAGGCGGAGCAATCCCCAATTCGCGCCGCACGGTGAGATCACCCACGCGCCCGGTTTGCCACAGCGCCGCCTGCATTAGATAAAACGAGGCGCGGTTGAGCGCGCCGCCGAGCGAGTCAAACGGCATGAGTGGGCTGGCATAATCGCGCGTAGGGGTAATCGGGAACACGAACGCCAGCACGAGCGGCTTGCCTGACTTCTCCGCGACCGCGACCGTACCGGGAACACCGCCTGTTCCCGCAACGATCAAATCGGAATCCGCGAGCAGGCTGGGCACTTTGGCGGCGAGTTCATGCGCGCGGCGGGTCATTTCCTCATTCATCTTCCGCATGATCTTGAGGAAATTTCCGCCTTCGACCGTCTGCCGCCATTCGTCGCTTTGCAGCGTTTGTTCGATGCTGCCGCCGATGGATCGGAAACCTAAGCCCGCGTGGGTCACCAGCGACTCAAAGTCGTCGCTGGTGAGCATCTGTACGTCAAATCCGGCGGCGGCTAGCCCCGTGCCAAGTGCGACATAGGGCTGCACATCGCCGCGCGTGCCTGCTGCTGTGATGGTGAGTTTCATTCCGCGTCCGCTCCGATCCCGTAAATCAGCAAATCAGCAATTGCGTCCGGCAGGGTTTCCCATGCCGCCGTGATCAGCGCCTCACCCGCAATGCGCTGAAACAGCGCCCCCCAGACCATACCGGAGATCACGCGAATGGTGAGCGGGATGTTCACCGGGCGGATCAAGCCTTGCGCCGCCAATGTTTGGAGCAGTGTTTCGGCGGCGGCGAGGGTGGGCTGAAGAATTTTTTGCTCGTAGAGTGTGCGCAGTTCGGGATTCACCGCCGTTTCCGACATGATCACGCGGGCAAGGGCGAAATCGTCGGCTTGCAGCGCCGTTAACGGATGCGCGAGAAACGCACGCAGAATCGCACGCACATCCTGAGAGGCGAACACGTCCAGATCGACGTTCTGCATCATCTGATCGCGCATCCGGTCGAGGATGGCGATCAAGAGGGCGGTTTTGTTGGCGAAGTAGTTGTAGATCGTCCCGTCGGCTGTTCCTGCTGCGCGGGCGATGTCCTTGATCGTCGTGAGGTGAAAGCCTTTTTCGGCAAAAACGCGCGCGGCGGCATCAAGGATTTGGCTTTGACGCGCGGCGATCAACTGCTGCTGTGTTGGAGCGGTCATTGAATCCCCAAGATGAATGAATGTTCATTCACTTTATATGAACAACGTCAACGTGTCAAGACGAAACGTGCGCGTTGGGTCATCCGGCGCATCACGGACAGCGCGACCACACGCATAATTGAGAGAGAAGCTGTATTTGTGGGGGGGACATGAAGAGCCAAAATGCGGTGAAACGTCTTTACTTAATGCAGGTTGGGTCGATGCCGGAATACGAGATTCCGATTGTTTGTTATCTCGTGCAGACGGATGACGGCAGAAATATCCTGATCGACAGCGGACTTCCAGAGATCATGCTCGAAGGCGAATCGGACTTCGAGAATGGGCAGGATGTTATCGAGCAGTTGGCGAGCATTGGCTTAAAACCGGAGGATATTGATACCGTCATTTCGACGCATTACGATCTCGATCATGCCGGAAGACACGCGGCATTCACAAAAGCGCAGTATATCGTTCAGCGTGTGCATCATGTGGATGCGCCGAACAATCCACGTTATGCGGACGTTCGTTCCCAATGGGATCAGCCAGCAGAGCGCATTCGCCTCGTGGATGGAGATACGAAACTGCTGCCGGGGCTGGAGTTGATCGAGACAAGCGGGCATGTACCGGGGCATCAATCGGTACTGGTGCGGCTGCCCATAACAGGGACGGTGCTTTTACCGATTGACGCAGTGCCCTTTGGCGAGGGTTTTACCCGTGACGTGCAGGACGATGGGAGTAACCCGGTCCGCGCCAGCACGATTAAACTGCTTGATCGGGTCGAGCGCGAGCATATCGAGCTGGTGATTTTCGGTCATGACAAAGATCAATGGGAAGGGCTGAAAAAGCTGCCCGAGTATTATGAATGAGTCAGCGCCGCTTGATGAGCGGCGCTGAGAGGAAATTCACGCGTGGGCTAACTGACGTTGAACACACCACCCGGATCAAGCACAATCGGCTGTGATTCGGTTTCGCTGCTCACCCGGTTTGCCCATTCGCCGCCGTTCTGCTGGATCGGCGGGAAGGTGTTGTAGTGCATCGGCACGACGTAACGCGGCTGAATCAGGCGGATCGCTTCCAGCGAGTCTTCAATGCCCATCGTGAAGTGATCGCCAATCGGCAGGAATGCCACGTCGATCCCCATCCGCCCGATCAGGCTCATGTCGCTGTACAGCGCGGTATCGCCCGCGTAATACAGCCTTAAGCCGCTGTCGCGCAGTGTGATGACAAACCCGTTCGGGCTGCCGCCGCTGCTGCCATCCGGGAAAGTGGACGAATGAAAGGCAATCGTAAACTTGACTCGCATGAAGTCGAAGTCGATGCTGCCGCCTGTGTTCCCCCCTGTCACATGCTGATAGCCCTTGCCGTTGAACCAATAGCTCATTTCGGCATTACAAACGATATGCGCGTTCGTCCGCCGCGCAATCGGCAGCGCGTCCGCGACATGATCACCATGCGCATGCGATAGCAGGATGAACTCCGGAGACAAGGTGTCCGGCTCGGCGGCAGCGAGCGGATTTCCGGTCAAAAAGGGGTCAAACAGCACCGGATGACCGTCGAGTTCCATCATAAACGTTGAATGCGCCAACCACTTGAATTGAATACCCATAAGTTCGCTCCGAATCGCGTGCGCCAACAGGCTGCACAAACAATACCCGATCATTGTACTCAATTGGCGCGATACCGAGGATTTGGTTTTGGTTAGCGTCTACTGCTTGGTTGCGCGCTTATTCGTGATCGGCATCGTAATCGTAAACGATGCCCCCTGCCCAACGCCGGGACTGCTCGCCCAGATGCGGCATCCATGCGCTTCAACCAGTGCCTTAGCGATGCTCAAGCCAATCCCTAAGCCCCCATTTGTTCGCGTCATGTGATCTTCGATCTGGTAAAACTTCTCGAAGATCCGCTCCAACTGATCTCGCGGTATCCCGATTCCGTTGTCGGTGACGATCACCCATGCTTCGCGTGGAGAATGCACTTCAACGCGAACATCGATGCGTCCACCTTTACCCGTGAACCGGACGGCATTGTTGAGAATATTCGTGAGCGCCATACCCATCCGCACACGGTCGATTTTGACGTGCAGTCCCTCTGGAACGGTGAGGGTGAATTGATGGCGAGAGGCTTCACCCAACGTGACGGTTTCGCGCATGGTTTCGCGCAAGAAGTCATCGAGACGGACGTGATCATACTGCAAGTCCATCTGCGCTTGCTCCAAAAAGCGGAGGTTGGTCAAGTCTTCGATGATGCGACGGAGTTGGAGAGCGCTTTCAACAACCTTTGCCGCATTCTGGCTGACCGTTGCATCCGGTGTTTCTTGTAAAAAGCTGGCATAGCCGAGGATTACGCTCAGCGGTGTGCGGAGTTCATGGCTGGCAATGGCGATGAAGTCGTTCTTCATCTCATCCAAGTGGCTGAGTTCTTCATTCGCCCGCTGAAGCGCTGCGACAAGCTGTGCGGTTTCGATGGCGACCGATGCTTGCGCTGCCAAAATCTCCAAGTAGGTCACATCATCTTCTGTCCAAGGCGGGCTGCGGCGGTTGATCGCCTCCAACACGCCGATCACACGATCTTTTGAGATCAGCGGAACACCGAGCAAACTCCGAGTCTGAAAATCGAAGCGTGAATCCACACCTTTAAAGTGTCGAGGATCATCTTGCGTCTGCTCGATCATCAGAAAACGGCGTTCACGGAGGATGGTTCCGGCGAAACTGCCTTCGAGCGGAACCGACGCACCGATGATATTCTGTGGTCCGGCGGTTGTCGCCGCAAAACGCAGATCACCTGTTTTTTGATCCCACAATAAGACAGACGCTGCTTCCGCATCAGTGATGTCGGCGGCAACTTCCATCAACGTATTCAATAATGGCTTGAGCTTGAGTGTCGAATTCAGGACAGTGTTCATGCGGGCGAGCTTGTCCAGAATTGTCACTCGACGTTCAAGTTCTTGTGTGCGGTTTGGACGCGGCGCGTTCGGCATAGAGTCTAACATCCTTGGTTACTGTTGAGTCTACAACCCTTCCGGTTATCCGCAAGAGATATTCCCTAAACGGAGGCTGCGGTTTTTTTTAAGATTCTTTTTGTCTAAGTGGTTGATTCTCTTTTTCTAGTAGTAGGGGTGTTCAAACTGTTCAAAAGTCGACACGCAACATTATCACCTACGTAGAACATAGAGTCAGGTCGAGTTTAACCCAACCATTTTGAGCGAAAGCGGATTCGGTTTATCCCAAGTTTGGGATAAGTTTTGTTTCGATCTGATCATTAAATATCCCAAAAGTTTTGAACAAGAACGGCTGTTCTGTTCATAAGTTTTGAACAGGTAAGTCGATGACTAAGCGTTTTGACTCTTAAAGATGAGAAACTCATGAGTTAGTGCGCCCGATCCGTACGGAGTTTTGAACATTTTGCAGGAGTTTTGAACAGACTTTTGAACAGGTTTTGAGCACGTGTCACGAGTTATGAACAGACTTTTGAACATTTTATCATACGTTATGTCGAATGGTCTACAACGATTGGGAAAATTTGTGTTATATTCGCCTATACTTGGATAATGGTTTGAGAATATCCATTGTTGCAAGTTATTTTAGCATGAATATGGTAAGCGGCGCATTTGACACCGGTTTGATCACATGGTAGCAGCCGGTATCCCACATAACCCACCTCCCCTTGCAAAAGGAATCAAAAGGGCGCAGTCGATTGACCGCGCCCTACTCTCGGTTAAGACAATTCAGCCGCTTTAGCGCTGGACGCTCATCGGCATAATCACGCTGATAAAGTCGTCGCGGTTTTCTGGGCGGATCACGCCCGCATGGGCTGAACCGTTGCTTTCCAGAATCACCCGCTCCTCACCGATGACGTTGAGTACGTCGATCATGTAGCGGATATTGAACGCGACTTCGAGATCATTGCCTTCGACGCCCGCATCAACAAAGCCTTCGTATTCGCCGCGCTCGGCACTTTTAGCGACCAGCGCCACCTGCCCCGGTTCCCCTTGTGCGCGAGGTGGGTGGACGATGAAGCGACCACTGTAGGCGTTATCGCGGGCGAAAATTTCCGCGCGTTTGCATTCACGGAGCAGATCGCTCGTGTAGACGGTCGCGGCGGTGTTGTAGCTTTTCGGAATGATCGCGCCAAAATCAGGGAACTTGCCTTGCAGAAGCGACGACGACACGGTGGTGTTTTCCACGAGGAACGTGACCTGCTCGCGCTCGCCGGGGAGGGCGATGCCGACTTCTTTATCTTCGTCCACGATGATACGCGCGACTTCGGAGAGCGCCCGCGCCGGAACGACAATCGAGCGCGGCTTTTTGAATGTTTCGTGCAGTCGTGCCTTACGCACTGCCAAACGGTAGCCGTCAGCCGCCGCCATCGTCAGCACGTCGTCTTCAAACTGCATTAGAATACCCGTCAAAATTGGGCGGCTTTCTTCGCGCGCGGCGGCGAAAACCGTCTGGTTGATCATTTCCTTCAGTTGGCGACCCTGCATGACGACATCGGCTTCGGCGCTTTCCGGCACGGGCGGGAATTCGCTTCCGGCGATACCCTTAATCACCGAGCGCGTCATGCCGCAGCGGACTTCCGCCGAATGGGTGGCTTCATCGACGACGATTTCGACTTTTTCCGGCGAAAGCGTGTTCACCAAATCAGGGAATGTTTTGGGGAGCGTGATCGCGCCGGAGCGGTCAACTTTCGCGCCGATGTAGGTGACGATGCTCAACTCAAGATTGGTCGCGGCGATCTTCAGGCGTGAATCCTCGGTCGCCAAAAGCACGTTCGCCAAGACGGGCAGCGGATTGCGCGTATCCACGACTCGGCTCACAATCCCTAAGCCTTTTGCCAGTTGATCCTGTAAAATCGAGACACGCATAGAAGAAAGCCGCTCCTAAGCAATGAGGTTCTTTTATCCTGTGCAGCTTGCATTGTAACCTAGAACGTTAATTTTTTGTACTGTCTGCCGATTGGAGAGAGACGACCATGCGTGATGCGCAGATTCAGATTCGCCCGGATCGGGTGATGGAACATATCAACACGCTCGCGGGAACGATCGGGGCGCGTCCGCCGGGGAGCGAAAACGAACGCCGTGCCGCCGACTATGTAATCGAACAGCTCCGCGCCGCCGGGATCAGCGACGTGCGCGAACAGGTTTTTAAGACGCCGCGCTCCGCCGGGGCGGTGTTTCTGCCGTTTCTTGCGGCAGGCGCGGCGGCGAGTCTGATCGGCGGGATGGGGCGGCTCGGTCGCGTGATCGGCGGTGCGGGGTTGATCGGGTTAGCAGTCGCCGCACGTCGAGCGCTGATGATGGAAGCGCCGCCGTTCTTCCCGCTGATCGCCGATGGTGAAAGCCGCACCGTGATCGCGCGCATCGCGCCGAGCGGAAGCGTTAAGCGCTTTATCTTCCTTACGGCGCATCTCGATACGATGAAAGTTCGGCGGGCTGTGCCGTTTGCACCGTTCCGCGCTGTGCCGCCGCTCGCCAAGTTTACGATCACCGCGCCGTTGATCAGCGCCACGTTTACGGGGGCGGTGTTGATCGCGTCGGGGTTGCTCGGTGTGCCGCGCAAGCGAGACGGTAAACGCCCGTTTGGCGTGAATGGTCATCCGGCGTTCTCGAATCTGTTCGGGATGATGATCGGCATGGCGGCGGACGAAGCGTCTCCAGTCAGCCCCGGCGCGAATGGCAACGCCAGCGGAATCGCCGCGCTGCTCGAATTAGCGGCGACATTGCACGCAAATCCGCTCGAAAACACCGAGGTTGTGTTCGTGTTCACGGGGGCAGCGTCCGCCGGGGGCGCGGGCATGACGGCGTATCTCGATCGATATGCGCCGCCGAAGGATTTTTCGACTTTCATCAATGTGCAAAATATCGGTGACGCGGAAAGTGCGCTGTCGTTCATCAGCACGGCGGGGATCAGCTACGCAAGCGAGTATCATCCCGCTCCCCGTGTGACGGCGCTCGTGAATGCGCTGGCGGAGCGTCATCCGGAATACGGGGTATACAGCCGCTCGGCATTCCTGCTCGATGAAACCGGAACTTTGCGCGCACGCGGCTATGAAGCGATCACGCTGGCGGGGGTGACACGCGGCGGGCAGGTCGCCGGATGGAACAGCCTCGAAGATACGCCGGACACGATCGCGCCAGAACGGATCACGCGGGCGGTCGAGTTCATCGGGAAGATTCTAGAGGAAATCGATGAGGGGTGAAAACCCCTCTCTTTACGGACACGCCACAGTCGAATCGTTAATTCCGAACAAATGCCGTTCAGAATCCGTGAGATCACGCCCAATCAGCACGCACGCTTCGACGATCACATTTTCAAGCGAGACATCCCAAGTATAGCGACGGTAGTACTCAGAGATGGCTATTATGTGCTGCCCGTCGTCGCTGAAAGTGGCACTGCTCAACAGCACATTCGGTAACAAGCGAACCCTGCGAATCACCGCTCCTGAGGTCACATCCACTAGATTCAAATAGATTGGGTAAAGTATGCCCAAGCCCTGACTGCTCTCGAAAAAAATCGGGGCGGTGGTATTCAGGATGGCAAGCTTTGTGCCTTCTGCATTGAAACGCATATCGATGATCTGACCCGGAATATTCACCAGAGGATGGGCGCTGACGAGATTGCCGCTTTTGGTGTAAATCAGCCAACCATTTCTGCTCCATAAACCCACTGCAAAACGGCGGCTGTCGCTCGTAAAAGCGATGCTCTGCACCATGTCATTGGTTTCGAGCATAACAGTATGGAGATCCCTTCCGATAAGTTCATCCGAAATCGCCACGCCGCCGGTGATGCCCGTTACGCGACGTAAGCCATCCGGACTCACGGCGTTGTTCTCGTAGCTGATAGGTGTCTGCGGCGGGACGTTGTGATCGATGAAAACAGGAGTATCCCCGCGCAGTAGTTCAACTGCTTGCACAAGTGCCGCGTCTGCCGCTGCATCATAACCTAAGCGCAGTTGATGAATCGCGAGCAGTGCAACAAGAGCAGGATTAGCGGCGGGGGCAGCGAACATGCGCTCGCTCATCATTGGGGGAGTCGTGGGCGTGCGGGTGGGCAGATACAGCAGTGTCGGAATCACCTCTCTGGGTCGAGAAGCAGTCGATTTCACCAGCAGCGTGACAACGGCGCTGATCAGGATCACGAGGAGCGAGAATCTCAGCAGGAGAGGCGTAAAGCGCTTGCGAGTCACAGCAGATGCTCCTTATTGCCGGAGTAATCAGATGCCGCAAGTATGTGTTTATGTGTGGATGTGTGGGAGAGCCTACGCGCATAGATCAAGCATGACAAGCGCTGATTTGACAGGGGCTGAAGGGGCGACAGTCGATTTTCTCCCCTCTCTATCGCATGCGATGGAGAGGGGGCGGGGGGAGAGGTTCTTAAGGCTTAAACCCGTTCACTTCGCGGTCACGATCCCGATCCGGGCGCTCGATCCCCGAACCTGAGCCGAAGCCCATACGCTTCGCTGCCCGCTTGGTGAAAAATTCCTCTTTCGCGTCGATCTGCTCTTTCAAGCCCGCAAACGAGCGTTCGAGCATCTCCAGCGGCAGCGCTGGCAAATCTTCATACGCCACCTGAGTCAGTGCATACAGCGCGACTTCGCGGATAAACGCACCCGGATAGCCGACCAACCGCGCCGCAACCTCGCGGTGCGAATCCTGCCACATTTCGCCAAGATACCGCCGCAGCATCTTTTCAGCATCTTCTTTATCGCGGGTTTCCGGGATGATAAAGATGCGGTCAAGGCGACCGGGACGCTTGAGCACGCGTTCATCAATCGCTTCGGGATAGTTCGTCGTGGCGATTAACAGCGTGCCGCGTTCATTGACGAACGATTCCGAGCCGTCTAAGACGTTCAAAACGAGCGCTTTTTCTTTGGCGTGCAAATATGCGTCGATTTCTTCCAACAGGATCAGCGTCGGATTATCACTGTCCGCCGCCACATTGAGCGCCTGTTGAATCTTGCCAAACGTCGCCCCGGAGCGATCTGCACTGGAGATGTAGATCACGACGTATTCGCGCTCCAGCGCCCACCGCGCCAGCGCGTTGCACAGCATGGTTTTACCGGTACCCGGTACGCCTGCCAGCAGGAGCTTACGGAACGGCTTCAGGTTCAAGCGTTTGTAGACTTCGACACCCTTCTTGAAGAAGGACTCGACATCTTCAAGGATGTCGCTTTTGAGTTTTTCCGGCAGGATAATCTCATCCCACGCCGTTTGAGGCACAAACGACGCTTGACTCCCGCCGATGATCACAACTTTAGAATCAGGAGAAAGACCGCGCACAAGGCGGCTGCATTCATCTTCAAATTTGACCCAAATATCTAAAAAGCCGCTGGGCATACATGCCAGCGTCACCAGATGCCCATCATCGTTGTAATGCGAACACATGACCAGCACTTCGATCTGCGTTACAACGCCGTCAGCGCCGGTGGTATCAAAGTGGTAGCGGAACGCGCCCGTGCGGTACGACGGATCGCCGTCATAGGTCAGCATCGTGATCCGAGGAATCAACGGGCACGTCACGTACTCCCACCCTGTAAACCGCGAATCGCGGGGGAGCGCAAACCCCTTATTAAATGAATCGATCACGCGTGAGTGGGTGCAGGAATTGCTCCCCCATACGGTCAGCCAATCGATTCCCTGATGGTCAGGCGTCCAGACTTCGTCGATCCAGCGCCCCATCATATCGAGTTTGAGACGTTCGTTGATGTTTTCCATATCATCGCCGTAATATCTAGGCGGAAAAGTCGTACTGCTGCGTACAGTATCGCTTTGGCGGTTCGGGTGAATTCTCACTGAGATCCTTGTACGTATGCTCTATGTTTCATTGTACGCGAGTCCTCACGTTTTCCGCAATTAAGCTCGCCTGTCCATTATCGGGGTGGCGTGGCAGTCTGTCTACCCGACAATTTGAGAGAGTTTCACGAACTTTCATGGGGCTAAAGCGTGGGTGATGGCTGCGCACACATCGCGGAGCAGCGCCATCATGAAGCCTTCGGCAGGGCACGCCAACACCGGATCGACCACATAATACGTTGTTTCCGGCGCGGCGATGATTAAGCCGACCCGTCCGTAAGCATGGGCGACAACTTGAATCCCCCACACCTGATCGCCATAGGTATATTCGATCACAGGTGAGGCGATTCGCGCGGTTCCGTTCAGCCAATGCGCGTAGATCGACTCAAAATCCGGCACGGCGCTTCTTGAAAGCGACGCGCGCGTGACGGCGAACGCAACCGCATGCAGCACATCCGAAAAGCCCGCTGCGGCGAATCCGATTTCTACGTCGCGCAGCCCGATCACCGGATTGATGCGTTCCATTTCGCGCTGAAACACATCCGACAGTTCAGACGCGGCGCTGAACAGATGACTTACCGGAATCCTCGATGGAACTGCCGCAAGCACGTTCCGCCGCAGATCGTTAAGGTCTGCGCCCGCGCGTTCAATGCTGCCGAGTCCTTCGTAGGATTTTGGCTGGAAACTGCTTACGCTGAATGTTTCCGGTAATCCGAACCGCGCCCGAAAATTGCGTAATGGCTCGAACATGCGCGGCTGTTCGTCGATCATCAACAGCATGACAGCGCCTTTTTTTGTGGATGCTCACCCTGTCACGGCACTATAACACGGGCTTAAGCTCAATCGTCAAGTGTTGGGCTGGCGATTCTGCATCACCATGTTGAGCAGTCGCATTCGCTCGACGGCGAAACGGCGATCTTCGCTGCTGTCATCGGTGCGGAACTTGTCGAGAAATGCGCGGTAGCTTTTGACTGCTGCCGTGTAATTTCCAGTCAATTCCAATGCTTGTGCGCGGTAGAACTGTGTGCTGAGGTAGAACGGATCAGAGGGGGACATCTTCTTTAGCTTCGTGTTTGCGTCGTCCGCCGCTCCTTGAAAATCCCCATCTTCCATCAAGGTGATCAACACCGGATCGGTATCAGTGAGGAGGGGATGTTGTCCGCGCCGCCATTCCAGCGTTTGATCCAGCGTGCGGGCTTCCGGGCGTTTGTTTTGCGCCATGTCACGCTTGCTTAGAAGTGTCTCCAGTGTGCGCGTAATCCATTCGATTTGTTCATCGAATTCTCCATCGCTGTACATCGGAGCAGCGGTGATTTCTGCAATTGGCTTCAGACTATCGGGAAGTGCTCCAGCCGGGGGCATTGGTGCATTTTCGATGCGAATTGGAGCGATGACCTTGCCCAATTTGAGTGCCGTTTCAAGCTCGGTGCGAACAAAGTCCATATCACCTTTTACCAGCTTTGAATGGAGGTTTGCAAGCCAATCGGGTCCAATCAGAGCGAGAATCGCATCCGATTGTTCGATCTGTTCGCGGATGTAGTCCTCAAAGGTGATAAACGGCGGAATGTTGTCAAAGTCCATGAGGACATGATCGCGCCCATAGCGGCGGATCATCCAATCACGGATGCGTTCGGCAAAATCCGGGCAATCGGTGCGGCGGTAGGAGATGAAAATTGTACGCTGTGTGTGTGTCATGGGCTTTGGTTGATTGGTGTGAAATATGTTACTTCCCAGTATAAGGGCGATCAAACGGGGGACAAGACCGCTTAGACGAGAGGGGAATGTGGGTAAGCGAAGAATCGATTGACTTCCCCCATCAAATGGGGTCTATGTCTTTCGCAGTTCAGGGCGAAAAGAAGCTAAGGGATTGTTTCCTCTCATTGATGTGTGGTAGAGTTAAAAAAATGCAGTATTCTTGTAATATTTGAGAAATTTGTCACAAACGGTCACAGCACCCGAATGGAGTCGCATGACGGCATACCTCTATAAGCAGTTGATCAACGGACAATGGACAGACGCGATCAACGGCGGCACGTGGGATTTGATCAACCCGGCAACGGAGCAGGTGATCGGGGTGATGCCGTTTGGGGATGGCTCGGACGCGCAAGCGGCGATTGATGCGGCGGCGGCGGCATTTCCCGCGTGGTCACACAAGACCGCTTATGAACGCGCCGCTGTACTCATGAAGGCGGCGGGCTGGATTCGGGAGCGTGTGGATGAACTTGGGCGCATCACCACCGAAGAATGCGGGAAACCGCTGCGCGAATCCACCGCAGAATGGCAAACAGGCGCGAACCTCTACGAATGGTTTGCCGAGGAAGTCAAACGCCATTACGGGCGCGTGATTCCCTCGCGGCGCGCTGACCGCAGGATCATGGTCGTGCATCAGCCGCTCGGCGTCGTTGCATCGATCAGCGCATGGAATTTCCCTGTATACAACATCGCGCGCTCATGGGCTGCGGCACTCGCGGCGGGCTGTACTGTTGTTGGTCGCCCAAGCGAATATACGCCGCGTTCGGCAATGCTGCTGGCGCGGGCACTGGTCGAGGCAGGCATCCCTGACGGCGTGATCAATGTGATCAACGGCGACGCGGATGCACAGGGGCAAGCATTCTTGCATGATTCCCGCGTGCGGCAGATCAGCTTTACGGGCAGTACACGAGTCGGCAAGCTGTTGATGGACGGCGCATCGAAAACCGTCACCCGGCTGTCGCTTGAACTCGGCGGCAACGCACCCGTCTTGATCTTCCCCGATGTCGATGTCGAGCAGGTCGCACGCGAATCGGTGACAGCGAAGGTGCGGAATAACGGGCAGGTGTGCATCGCGCCGCAGCGTTATTACGTTCACAGCCGCATCGCGGAAGAATTTCTCGACCGGGTGGCGCAGATCGCCAGCGGCTTGAAGCTCGGCAGCGGCTTGGAACCATCCACCGATGTGGGTCCGCTGATCAATGCTCGTCAGCGTGAGCGCGTCGAAGCGCTCGTGACCGCCAGCTTAACACAGGGCGCACAGGTTTTGAGCGGAGGCAGCCGCCCCGATCATCTGGCGCAAGGCTATTTTTATCAGCCAACGGTGATCGCCAACGTCAACCCGACGATGCCGATCTATCGCGAAGAAATTTTCGGACCTGTGCTGCCGGTTGTACCGTTCAGCGATGTGGATGAAGTGATCCATATGGCGAACGACACCGAGTACGGGTTAGTCGCGTATGCTCAAACGAACAACCTCAAGTTAAGTACAAAATTGTACGAGGAATTGGAGTACGGGATGGTTGCGATCAACGAGTGGCTGCCCTCAACGCCGGAAGCGCCCTTCGGCGGGGTGAAAGTGAGCGGGATCGGGCGCGTGTGCGGAGACGAAGGTCTAAACGAGTTCCTTGAGCCAAAAACGGTGTTCTTTGGGGGCATATCTCCATGATTACAATCGCTCAATCGAGCGCGGGCGACGTTCGCCCACAACCAGAATCACGCAAGCACACGAAGCACGAACACACGCACGTTACGATCATGCATACAAAGCCGGAGCACGTCCGGTCGCTTGAAAAGCTCCAACAGATCGTTTTCCCCACCCTTGCGCCAGAAGAATTGTTCAGCGCGCAGAAATATCTCAAACACCTTGAGTTATTCCCGGAAGGTCAATTCGTCGCTATCGCGCATCTCGAAGGGCGCGATATGGTGGTGGGTTCGACGAGCACCTTCCTCACCCACTTTGACTTTGACGACATCGAACACACCTATGTTGACGCAATCGCCGGGGGATGGCTGACCAACCATGATCCGCACGGTGAATGGTTGTACGGCGTTGATATGAGTGTCCACCCGAAGTTCCGAGGGCTGAAGATCGCGCGCAAGCTGTACGAAGCGCGGCGCGAAACCGCCCGGCGCTTGAACTTGCGCGGTGAGATTGCCGGGGCGCTGCTGCCGGGGTATGAACTGCACAGCGAACACCTGAGCGTAGCCCAGTACATGCTGCGCGTGCATCAAGGGCGGCTGATGGACCCGACGCTTTCGGCACAGTTAAAAATGGGATTTGAGGTGCGCGGTATTCTCTACGATCACATCAGCGATCCGCGCAGCGAGAACGCCGCCGCGCTGATTGTGCGCGAGAATCCGCAGTATTCACTGCGCTAGACAAACGGGCATTATGGCACAAGGGCAGCATATCGGCTGCCCTTTTTCGTTCCACCGTGCCGCGCACACCAAGCAAACACACCAAAAGAAAAGCGTCAACGCAAAGGCGCGAAGGCGCAAAGATGTCTCCACAAGTCAAGTCTCTTTGCGGCTTTGCGTTATGTTTTTTCTCTTTCTCATCGATTTGATTCGTTTGCCCTACACGCACAGCCGCTATACTAAGCATAAACTGACGCTTATTGAGGGGGATGCTTGATGCGTTCGCAAATGTTCCGTGTGTTCCTCGTGACTGCCGCCGTGTGCCTCTTGTTTGTTCTACCTGCCGCCGCTCAAGACGGCGATCCGATTCCGTTTGATGATCAAACCACGCCGCTAACCGTGCTCGGATCGTATGCCAACGCGATCAACTTGGGCGATTACGAACGCGCCTATGCGTATTGGCGCAATCTGCCGGAGGATCGTTCATTTGAAAATGGGACGGGCGAGTTTGATCAGATCGCGGAAATGCGAATCGCGGCGAGTCTGCCGGTCATCACCGAAGGCGCGGCGGGGAGCATATTCGCTTCGGTGAGCGCGTATGTGGTGATCGAGCGGATCCCGGAAAATCAAAGCCTTGCGCCGACGAATATCGCCTGCTTCGTCGTGCGCCGCTCGAATGTGCCGGAAGGGGATAACGCCGAACCCGATCCGAATTGGTATCTCTACAGCGCGGAAATTCTGCCCATTTCGATTGACAATATCGAATTGAGCGACCGGGTGTGCGGCTTCGACGACGGAATCGCCGGGAAAGGCATGTACGAAAATCTGCTCACGCCTGAAGACCTGCTCACTTCGTATTACAACGCGATTTCACTGCGTGACTACCCGCGTGCTTATGGGTATTGGTCAGCGCCGCCCGATCAAACGCTGGAGGAATTTGCAGCAGGATTTCAAAATCTCGACGGCGTAAGCGTCTATGCAGACGTGACCGGGATCAGAGTCGAAGGCGCGGCGGGATCGATTTATACGTCCATGCCCGTCTTGATCACCACAACGCAGTTGGTGGGCGATCCACAGGGATTTGTCGGTTGTTTCGTGATGCGCCGCTCGAATGTGCCGGAAGGCGATGCTGTTGAGCCTGATCCGAATTGGGCGATTCACAGCGCCAGCCTCGCGCCGATGCTGATGCCGTTCATGACATCGCGCGAACTCTTTGAGGTTGAGTGCGGAGGGTAAAAGCTCCTCACCCCCCGACCCCCTCTCCATCGCAAGCGATAGAGAGGGGGAGCAGATCACTTGTTTTTCTCCCCTCTCAACCCTACGGTTGGGGGTGAGGGTGCTTTTGACACTATACCGCCGCTTCAGCCTTCTTCACGCCAAGCTGTTCAAGTGTGCTGCGGATTTGCCCGATGTGTTCGCGGGTGTGATCAACATAATTGGTCACGGTCTCGGCAATGCGCATGTAGATCACTTTGCGGTCGGCAGTTTCCGGCGGCATCGCTTTGATCGCCGCTATCGTTGCCGTAAACGCGCGTTTGAGTTCCGCCATCAGGTCATCGCTTGTTGGGTGATTTGTGAGAATGCCCGCAAGCTGAAGTACGTTGTTATCGGGCCAATCGATCCCAAAACCGCCGCCGTAGATATTCCACATATCCATTTGCAAGAAACGCTCTGACCAGATCAGGTGCGCGAGGTTTTGATTCGCACTCCATTCGCCGGGCTGAGGCGCAGCGGCAAGGGTATGCTCCGGCACGTTCTTGATCAGTTTATCGAGTTCAGCGGCAAGCCCGTCGTAGGTTTCCAGCATACGCGCCGCCAGTTCCGCGACGGTGTGCGGCAGTTCCGGCATTGAGCGTTTCCCCAGTTCCATTTCGACCTGATGCTTTTCCGCGCCGCGATAAAATGCTACCGGAACGCGGTCGCCGCCGCGCTTACCCTTATATGCGGCGCTGATGTCATCAAAGGTACGCATCGGCACGCCGTTGAGTTCGACGATCACATCCCCTCTTTGCAATCCGGCGCGCTGCGCTCCCATGCCTTCCATCACATTATCGATCACAATGCCATGATCGACCGGGACGCCGAGCGCGGCTTTTCGCTCCGGCGTGAGTGCGTCGATAAACACGCCGAGCATTGGGCGGCGGTACAGCCGTGCATCAAATCCGGTTTCGATCAGCGCTTTAAGATCGTTCAGCAAGCCTTCCCATCCCCGGCGGTGATTTTCACGGAGCTGTGCATCGTTTTCGCCGTAACCGCTGTGCGTCATCTTGACCCGCGTACCGCCGTCAGTAGCTTCGAGCGTGTACTCGACTTCGGTGACGGGTTCACCGCCGCCCTGCCATGTAATCACCACGCGGCGCGGCGAATCGATGACTTTGAATTTGCCGACGACTTGATAATTGTCATTCCAACCGAAATAAAAATAGCCATCTTCGCGGGCGCGGTAGTGCAAGTCCGAATGATTGCACAACCAACGGTTCAAATGCTGCATTTCAAGAAATGCCGGGAAGATCACATCCGGCTTGGCGGCGATCAACACTTCATCGGTGATTGGTGCGGTCGTCATAAAACATTCTCCTCGGTTTGGGGAATATGCGTCACCTTCTTCCTATGTCAATCATACTGATAAGTGTGCTGATCCGTTCACGCTGCCGCCCCACATCGGGCGAACTGCGGTATCATCGTCGGCTTGTAGTTCAGCCATTAGACAGAGAGGCTAGCACATGGCGAATTTTGACTTGATGCGCCGCTTGACCGTCAACGAAGGGGGAAAGATCGTCCTCCTCGTCATGGACGGTTTAGGCGGCTTGCCGATGACACCGGGCGGTTTTACCGAACTTGAAACTGCATACAAGCCGAATATGGATAAACTCGCGCGCGAAGGCAGCGTCGGCTTGAGTATTCCGGTTGCGCGGGGCGTTGCTCCCGGTTCCGGTCCGGCGCACTTGGCGCTGTTCGGCTATGACCCGCTCGTGTATGACATCGGGCGCGGCGTGCTTGAAGGCATCGGCATCGGCTTGGAAGTCAACGAAGGTGATGTCGCGGTGCGCGGGAACTTCTGCACGGTGGACGCGGCAGGCAAGATCACTGACCGCCGCGCCGGACGCATTGACACCGAAGAAGGCGCAAAACGCGTCGCACTGCTGCAAGATATTCCGCTGGCGGACGGCGTGAAGGCGGAAGTGAAGATCGCGGAAGGTTATCGTTTCGCGCTCGTGCTGCGCGGCGCAGGCTTGAACCCGGAAATCGAAGACACCGATCCGCAGATCACGGGTGTGACGCCGCTCCCAGCGAAAGCATCGATCCCCGAAGCGGAATACACTGCCAAGCTGGTCAACCAGTGGATCGCCGAAGCGGGCAAGCGCTTGAAAGGGCAGGAACCCGCGAATATGGTCACACTGCGCGGCTTTGCGACCGATCCACGCCTGCCGAAATACAGCGATGTGTACAAACTCAAGGCGGCGTGTGTGGCGGTTTACCCGATGTATCGCGGCGTTGCGCGCTTGGTCGGGATGGATGTGCTCCACACCGAACACGAGGACACCCCCGCCGATGAATTCCGCCGCGTTGCCGAAGCGCTCAAGACCTATGATTTTGTGTTCGTTCATATCAAGCCGACGGACAGCCGGGGCGAAGACGGCAACTTCGATGGCAAAGTCAAGGTGATCGAACAGGTGGACGCGGCGCTGCCGATCCTGCTCGAAGCGAACCCCGATGTGCTGATCATCACGGGCGATCACAGCACCCCTGCCAAATATCGCGCGCATTCATGGCATCCCGTCCCGACGCTGCTCTACGCACCGGAAACGCACATGCCGGATCGTGTTGAAGCCTACGGCGAACGCGAGTGCATGCACGGCGCGCTCGGTCAGTTCCCGGCGGCGGACTTGATGCAAATGGCGCTGGCGCACGCGAAACGCTTGGTCAAGTACGGCGCATAACCGGCGACAATCCACAGGAATCTTAATGTCAGGAGGCACGGGTCACCCGTGCCTTTTGTTTTGTAGAATAAAGATTGGCATTCAACCTAAACATCGGAGCACTGCCATGAAAATGCCCGACGAAGTTCCCGAAACACTGATTGCACCGTGCGGAGTGACCTGTTTGGCGTGTTATGTGCATCTGCGCGAAAAAAAGTCGTGTTCGGGGTGCTGTTCGCTGATGGACGATAAGCCGAGTCACTGTGCTGTGTGTACGATTCGCTCGTGTGTGACAGCGCATCACGTCACATTTTGCGCGGAGTGTGAGGATTTCCCGTGTGTGACGATCAAACAGATGGATCGGCGCTACCGTGACCGTTACCACGTCAGCGTGATCGAAAATGGACGGCGGCGGCGCATGATCGGCACGGAGGCGTTTTTGAAGGAAGAAAAGGCGCGCTGGACGTGTGCATGCGGTGGGGCAATCTCGCAGCATGATCAGGTGTGTACCGAGTGCGGCAAGGCGATTTAAGTGCGAAAACTTGTTCTTTTTGGGGCGCGGATGAACCGCGCCTTTTTGTTGTATGATGATGGGGGGAAATCCTCAAACCCCTGACGGATTTTGTGCCATAGGAAACACACACATATGAAAATCGCAGTGATCGGAGCGGGAGCGGTCGGCAGTGTCATCGGTGGACTGCTCACCCGCGCAGGCGAAACCGTTACGCTGATCGGGCGGGCGGCGCATGTCGAGTCGATCAACGCGCACGGGCTGACGATCTCCGGCGCGCAAGGCACGATTCATGTGCTGCTGCCTGCCGCTGAGACGCTCGACTTTGTGCCGGATTTAGCGCTGTTGTGCGTCAAAACGCAAGACCTTGCCGAAGTGCTGAAACAGAATGCGCACTGGTTAGCGGGGGTTCCCGTCGTCACGACACAAAACGGCATGCAGGCAGACGAGATCGCGGCGGCAGCGCTTGGCGCGGAAAATGTAATCGGCGGGGTGGTGCTGTTCGGCGCGACCTATCTTGAACCCGGCAAAGTCGATTATGCCCCTGCCGGAATGCTCGTGATCGGGGAGCTAACCCGTACTTCGCGGGAGCGCACCCGCATGATCGCCAACACGCTGAACAAAGCGATCCCGACTGCGGTCAGTGAGAATATCCGGGGCGCGCATTGGACAAAATTGATCGTGAATCAAGCGAACGCGCTGCCGACGATCACCGGAAAGCCGTTTCATGAAACCTACGCCGAGCCGTATCTACGCCAGCTTTCGGTCTGGTTGATGCGCGAAGCCGTCCGCGTGATTCGCAAATCGGGCGGCACGCTCGGCGCGATGCCGACCACTCCTTTAACGCTGATCAAATTCCTGATGGGGATGCCGATGCCGATCGCCGAGATGCTGCCGCGTATGTATCTGCGGCGCTTGGGAGAGTCGCCCGCGTATGGCTCAACGCTTCAGAGCGTCAAGCGCGGCAGAGCGACCGAGATCGATTACTTGAACGGCGAGATCGTCGCTTTGGGCGCGAAGATCAACCTGCCCACGCCGTATAACAGCAGTGTCGTCACGATGGTTCACGAAGTCGAACAGCGCGGTGAATTCTTCTCAACTGCCGAAATCAAAGCGCGGGTGCAGACGGCGCTCAAGGATGCGGATCGATGACGCCGATTATCATCATCGGAGGCGGCTTGACCGGACTTTCCGCCGCGTGGGAACTTGAAACGCTCGGCATTCCGTACACATTGATCGAGGTTAAGCCCCGGCTCGGCGGCGCGATCAAAACCGAACGGCGCGAGCGCTTCACGCTCGATGGCACGCAGTTCATCATGGAAAAATACGGCGCATGGGATTTTCTTGAGCCGCTCGGACTTGCGGACGCGATCCGCTCTGTGGGGCGCTATCGTGATGGGCGGCTGGCGATCTTCAAAGACGGGACGGAAATGCTGACGGATGCGCTCGCGGCGCGGATCACGCATCCGGTCATGACGCGCATGGCGGTGAGCAGCATCGGCGCACTCGACGGCGGCGGTTTTGGCGTGTGTCTCGAAAACGGGCTGCTGCTGCAAGCGCAAGGCGTGATCGTGACGGTTCCGGCGCGCCACATCAGCCATTTGATCTATACCTTGAGCGCAGAAGCCGCGCTTTTGCTCGACGACTACACCTATGATCATGTCGTGCGCGTGCATCTCGGCTACCGCGCCGATGCTTTTGATCCGGCTGTCCCTGTGCGCGATGCGCTGCCGTTCAAATTCCTTGATACCTATGATTTTCCGGATCGTGTTCCGGCGGATCACCGTTTGGTGCGCGTCGGTATCCGGCTCGACTCGCCCGCTATGCCTGATCCCGCCGCGCTGATCGCGGAGGCGCGAACGCTGATTCCAACGACTGTCGATCCGGTGATGACATGGGTGTATTACTGGGCGGAGGCTGATCCGCTCACACGTTATCTACCGGAACATGCCGTCGTAATGAACCGGGTCGATGACCTGCTGCCGCCGCAGGTGCGGATCGCAGGGAGTGATTACCGGGCAAAGCGGCTGGAAATGCAGGTCAGTGATGGGCGTTTGGCGGCGCGTCAAGTGGCGGCGGCGATCCGGTGAATGGAATCAAAAAGCGCGGATAAGTTTGTGCGAATGGGATACAGCATCACCGTCAACAAACGGCGGAGATGCCGATAGGATTTGAACCTATTTTAACCAGATAACCCACTCACATCGACCCGCGCCTATTCAGCCTAAGGTGAATGTGTGGGGATGTCAACTGCAACCCCGTGAATTTAGGGGGCAATCAATGATCGAGCAAAGGAGCGCACCTGATGACCAACCATGCCGGATGGGAACATCTCTTTCAATCAGGGAATTTTCCGCCGCGCTACCAGCAGCTTGCCGCGCCGAATGAGAGCGTGAGCGCGTGGGCGGATACGCTGCCCGTCGGCGCAGTTGTGCTCGATCTTGGCTGCGGGGTTGGGCGGCATACGGTTTACTTGGGCATACGCGATTTTCGCATGGCAGGGCTTGATATCTCCCCGACGGGAGTTGCGCAAACACAAGTTGCCTGCGCCGAGCGTGGGATTTCATTTGACGGGCATACGGGTGATATGACTCGTTTGCCTTGGGGCGATGATACGTTTGACGCGGTGCTGTCCACGTCAACGGTATGCCATCACCGCATGACGGATATTCAAAAAACCCTCGCGGAAGTTTGGCGCGTTCTCAAACCGGGCGGCTTGTTTCTGGTCGATTTTTTGCACAAGGGCACACTTTCGTACCGAGAAGTGGTGGCGGGCACGCTGACCGAAATCGAGCCGAACACATTTATCGACGAAAGCGCCGATCCTGATCTGCGCGACGATGCGTTTATCCCCCATCATTTTTGTGATGAAGCTGAAGTGCGCGATTTGCTGCGCGCATTTGAAATACTCAAGGTGTGGACGGATATTCCTCCGCAGACTGATCCCGATTCGCTCCCCCGCCGGGGCTACTGGATTGCGTCGGCGCGTAAACCGCTGAGGTGAAGTTAGCTGCGGGAGCGTATTTCAAACATGCTGCGCGCACGAAAAAAGCAAACATCGAATTCCATGAAGAAATTCACCTGTCCAAACAGCAGCGGCACATGTTCGGCACGTGTCCACGCAAAGGCAAGTTGAACCGATGGTAGATCGCCGACTGTACAGTTGACAAGAATGCCGCGTGCCTCGTAATTCGCCAAATTTCCTGAAAGCGTAAGCCCGGTTCGTGCCTGTTCCCAGTTTCCGCCCAAGCCAATTCCAATTGGATAGGGCAGTACATTCACGTCAGCACCGCTGTCAATAATGGCATGTGCCGTGTATGGTGTGCCACGATGCGTAAGGATCACAGGTAGAATCGGGCGAAAAAGCGTTTCTCCCGATGAACCGCGAGTCTCTGAATAGGAGAAGCGCAAGAAGTCAGCCATTCGTTTGCCGATCTTCTTCGAGCATTTGCATCAGAATTGCTGCTGCGCCAGCAGACTCATACGGTGACCAAACCTCATATTCACCTGCTGTCAGCAGTTCTTCTTCTCGTGCAAGCTGTGTGACAAGCATCTGTACGACTTGGAGTTTTTCGACGCGGTTGAGCTTCTCTAGTTCGTGTCTCAGAACATCCGATAACATCTTCGCTCCTCGCAAACTATCCAGTCCGTATTTTACCTGAGATTTGACCTTGTGGGCTTGATAATAGCATAGGCGATGCGTGCTGATGTATCATGCAATGCGTTTCGCGATCAAGAGGAAAACCTATGCGAAAGATCAGCTTCGTTCTACTGCTGCTGCTTGCACTGCCGGTATTGGCGCAAGACGGCACCCCCGGCGACCCCGGACTTGGTGATTCGTATTATCCCGAATTTGGCAACGGCGGCTACGATGTGACGCACTACACGCTTGATCTCACCGCCGATGTCGAGTCAAATACCATTCAAAGCGTCGTCACTATCGACGCGACCGCCACCCAAGATTTGAGCAGTTTTAACCTTGATCTGGTCGGGTTGGAAGTCGAATCGATCACGGTCAACGATCAAGATGCGGATTACAAACGCAGCGGGCAAGAACTCACGATCACGCCTGCTGAGGCACTGCCCGAAGGCGAACCGTTCACTGTCGAAATCGCCTACGGCGGCGAGCCGGAATCCATGACCAGTGTCGCGCTGCCGGTGCTGACCGGATGGATTTGGTACGGCGACGGCATCATGGTGATCAGCGAACCGGACGGCACAGCGAGTTTTGTCCCTGTCAACGATCACCCGCTCGATAAAGCGACATGGACGCTGCGCGTCACCGTGCCGGAGCCGTATGAAGTCGCCATGAACGGCGTCGTCACAGAGATTGTGGATAACGGCAGCACAACGACGACGATCAGCGAAGTCACGTCACCGATGGCGAGCTATCTGCTCACGATCAACATTGGCGATTTTGATCTGGTCGAAGAAGCCGGAACGAACGGCGTACCGATTCGCAATTACTTCGATGCGACGCTGCCCGACGACTACCGCGAACCGTTTGAACTCCAAGACGAGATGATCGGTTGTTACGAAGGCTTGTTTGGGGAATACCCGTTTGATGTTTACGGCGCAGTCGTGATCAATACGGAAACCGGGACGGCACTGGAAAATCAAACCCTGTCCTTGTTCGGCGCGGATATGCTCGATCCGTCTTACGGCGATTACGCCGAAATGGTGATCGCGCATGAGCTTCTGCATCAATGGTTTGGGGACAGTGTCGCCGTCGCGGATTGGAGCGATATTTGGCTCAACGAAGGCTGGGCGACGTATGGCGAAGGGCTGTGGATCGAATGCTCACGCGGCAGAAATGCCCTTGAAGATTGGGCGGCAGAGAATTACGACTATGCCGACTATGCCGAAATGAGTCCGCCGGGGAACGTCCCCGCCGACGATTTGTTCAACGAAAGCGTGTATGTGCGCGGTGGGCTGACGCTGCATGCGCTCCGGCTCACGATTGGCGATGATGATTTCTTCGCGCTGGCGCGTGAGTGGTATGCACGCTTCCGCGATAGCAACGCTTCCACCGCTGACTTTATCGCGCTGGCTGAAGAAATCAGCGGGCAGGATTTAGCGGATTTCTTTGACGCATGGCTGTACGACGAACCCCTCCCGGAACTGCCGTAGGCGCACAGGAGACGACGATTTTGAAACGCTTGCACATCGCTGTTTTGGTCATGCTGCTGCTGACCGCCGCGTGTGGTCGAGTCAGCGTCAACCGCGACGAGAACTACACCTATGTGACCGTCACGCTCACCGAGCAAGAAGTCAGCGCCTTGATCGTTCAGTTGATCACGCAGACTGAAAGCGGACTGCTGCAAACTGCATCAGCGGATTTCCGCGCGGGTGAAATTGTCGTAACGGGCACAGCCGTACAGAATGGGCAGACGGTTGACGGTTCGCTGACAATCGTCATGTCGAGCGACGGAAACGGGCTGCAAGTCCGCGTGACTTCGTTCAACTTTGCGGGATTTTCGGCGGATCAAGCGCGGTTGGATGCGTTTAATGCCACTCTCGCGGCGGGCATCTCTGCCCGCGCTGATTCGAACAGCATTGAGGCGGTTGTTTCCGAAGTGAACATCAC
>JAPKMU010000320.1 GCA_026645745.1 Anaerolineae bacterium
AGTGTGTGAGTCGATTGGTTAGAAGCGCAGGCAAAACCGTCTCCCAACCGCCGTTCGCTTCGACGAAATCCAGCACTAAACCCTGAATTGACGGGATAAGCGACGCGGCGATCACCAGCACGAGCATCGCCGCGATCAAGCCGATCAACACGACCAGCGCGACCGTTAATCCGGCAGGTACGTTAAAGCGGCGTCCGGCGCGCCAGTATTCGATCCCCAAAAACATCGCAATGATGATCAAGAGCGGCGCGAAGTGCATGAAAAACTGCGAAAACATCGTCGGGAACTGTACGTTGGGGAGCACGCCGCCCAACTGCGACCGGAAGCCGATCAAGAATGGCAGGTAAAACACCAATGCCAACCCGACGATCCGAATCCCCAACCACGCCAGCGAGAGCCAATCTCCGACTTTGAGCGGTACAGCGCCGCCTTTGATGTAACGTCGGAGGGCATCGGCGGCGATCACGCCGAGCATGTAGATCGGACCGTCCCATGTGTTGAGAAAGATCAAACCACCGAGCGCGACCGCGTAGAAAATCACTTGCCCACGCCGCAGTACCCGATCTAACAATAGCGTATTCAGCGCCAGCCCTATCGCCAACAGGGTATACGGCAGACCCATCACATGCGGGTGATTGTCCGAAAGGATGAAGCTGAACGCGGGAAACTCGTCGATCACTTCTTCGCGTGCGCCATCCAAACGAATATCGTTCAAGACGCGCGCGCTGCGAAACCACCACCAACCGCGCGCGTTGGCATCCCAATCGTCAATGCCGGATGCGGCGAAGCCCGCTGGCGCTTGGCGTCCGTCTAGGTTGAAAAAATCGAGCAGCGCTTGATCCGCTGTTCCGGTTTGCCAAGGGATTTCGAGCAAAAGCGTGTGCCAGTTGCCCATCAAGAGCACGATCATCACGCCTAACAAGCCCGTGCTGATCGCCACCCCATGCCCCGGCTTCTTTTTCGCTGTGGTGTCGATGCGATGACGAAATGCCCGCGACCGAACAAGGTTATACACCACGCCGAACACGCCCAACGCGGTGAGCGCGAACGTCATCGCGTTCATCATGTTGAATCCGGTCGTGCTGTTGATGCCGCTCAACATCGACATCATGCCGGCGATCACGTACCCGAAGTAGTAGTAGCTGATCGCATAACCCGCCATCCAAGGATCGTTCGGGGGGAAAGTTTCGGAACGCATCACCGAACTGATGAACGCCAGTTCCATATCTTTTTCGGTGTAAAGGATGCCGTTTTGATACGCGCGGTAGACCGACCAACCGATCAGCGCCGCTGCAAATACCAATTCCGCCGCGATAATCGCGGTACGATTCTCACGCCACCAACCGCGCCAATCAAAGGGTTCTTCGCTGCGCCGCGTTAGAAATACGATTAGCGAGATAACCAGTACGATCAGCCACGCAAGGATCATGCTGCCTGTCGTGTTTTCGACAAAGCCGAACATCGCCATGAGCCAAAAGGTAAACGCGACGATCAACATTCCGGCAGGGCGCGCCAGCGAGTAGCCGCGATCCGGCAAACCGCCCATGAAGCGCAGCATGAGCGGAAACACTGCCGCACCCGCCAGCGTTGCCAAAAGCCACCAATTGAAGATTATCCAGCCCTCGCGGGCGAGCCATTCGGTTAGCAACAGCGCCCTCTCATTTCGTTGATACGATCCGTTGTTAGTCCATCGCCGACGGCGCGATGACATGATACACGCGAGAATTTCCTTGTTCGTAAACGAGTTCGAGATACCCTTGTTCAACCATCGTGTCGAACTTCGCCAACCCCACCTGAGTGTAATAAGCACGTTCGAGATCGCCTACGATGATGTAGCTCACATCGTAGTAGCGCAGAATGCGCAGCGCCGTTTCGATATCGGTCGTCTGGTAGAACGCATTCACATTGGCGAGGCGCATATCAACCAGCCGCCCCATATTTTCGAGCGTGTGCTGCTGCGATTGATGCCAGCGCCACCCGAGCACCGCTGGGAGTCCGGTGTTGACCGAGACACGCCCACCCCATAGATATTCGCGGTCGCTCTGTCCTTCGATGATGATAGGCGTTCCCTGAATATTCTCTTGCAGCCAGCGGATCATCTGGTAATCGCCTTCGAGCGAGAAGCGCGCCAGTGCCGGATCGGCGGCGTAGCTTTCGGCTGGATATTCATGGTAAGGCGCGTATTGCATGAACGCCATCCCGTCGAGCGTGAGCGGCTGCGTGGTATCAAAGCGGAATACGGACTTGCCAAGCGTCGCCATGATCGGGAACATCGCCGCCGTCGCCGCGAGGATGATCAACGCCGTTGACCAACCGTTGCGGAGCGGCACGCTCCATGCGCGCATATGCCGCAGCAAAACAGCGACCCCAACGCCGCTCACGACGCCGAACATCAACCACGCTTGCAGGTAAAACTTGAATACCGTGTTCTGCCGCCCAATATCACCATCCAAGACGACATATTCCACTGCCAGCGTCAGCGCGAGCGCTAAACCGGATGCGGCTAACAGGAAGTGCATCGGCAGTGTTTGTCCTTTGCGGAAGAACAGCACCGCGATCCACCCGATCAGCGGCACGACGATCATCGTGATTGGCGTACCCAGCAGGAACAGCACGAGCGCAGCGATCAGGACGGCGGCAGCGATCACAATCCCAACGGCGAGAAAGGTGTAGGTTCCTCGCAGCGACTTGACTTGTACCGAACGCAGCCAGCGCATGGTATCCCACGCCAGCAGCGAGACGATCACGAACAGGAATAAGCCGTGAATCGTCAGGTAGCCCCAAATCGGTGCTTTGCCTTCGACCCAAGGCAGCACGCTGTTGTAGGTGCTGACAAACCATGTGAGATACGGCACTGCCGCCGCAAACGTGATCAGCACAAAGCCGCCTACGCTAACCACCCCGTCGATCAAGGCGCGGCGGCTGAGAAGTGTCCACTTAAACGCGCGGGTGCGCATTGCCCATGTGTAGCCCAAGCCGACCACGCCGAACACCATATAGGTGATCCAGTCCCATGTATTGGTCGCACGCAGCATTCCTACGGCAATCGCGCCAAGCATGATTGCCAGAAGGCGCATCCGGCGCTTTTCCATGCCCGCCGTGATGACTTCATGCAAGATGAATGCCATCGCAAACAACTGAAGCGGCATCGAAACCATGTGCGCGTGCAAATCGCCGTAGATAAACGTGAAATACGGCATTTCGGTGATCGCGCCGCCTTCAACACCGCGCGTTTCAGAATACACACGCGAAGGCTGCCAGAACCAGCGTTCCGCGCCAGTGGCGTTGGCTTTGTGCGACAAACTCATCCGTCAAATACTGCTCTAGGTTGCGGTCGGTATTGAAGCCGCCCATACGCGCCACGCCCGTCAAGAATACGCGCGGCGTATCCAAGTTACCGAGAATGACAACCATCACCAACGCAGCAATTCCGGCAATCCACACACTGCCCATCGTGATCGAACGTTTCGCGGAGTCGCCGCCTTGTGCTTCGGCTTCTTCTTCTGCGCGGGCAATTCGTCGTTCGCGCCAAGCATTCATCGCGCTGAAGGCGACCGCGAACGCCCCGATCCCGGTCGCGGCGAAAAGCGTCGGCAGAATCAAGTTATAGGCAATCGACGGCATCATCTTGAGCAGCAAGACGGGTGTGCCAACGATCACAAAGCCGAAGTAGTAGTAATTGATGAATCCGCCGGAATTCCAAGGATCAATCGGCGGGAAAATCGTACTGCGCAGCACCCCATTGAAATAAGCAAAATCCATCGGCTTTTCGCCGCCAAAGCTCGGATGCCACAAATCCGGATTGGTCATGCGGATGAGCAGGAACACAGCGAACAGCGCAAATGTGAGCAGTTCGATGATCGCCAAGCGCCGCCAATGAGTCTTGAGGAACTCACCCAACGGAGCGCGAGTCACGCGGAGCAAAATCGCGCCGAACGCGAACAGGACGATCATCGCGATGATAATCCCCACCTGATTCCATGCGTTGATCCGCACGCTGGCGAGGAACCATGTCGCCCATCCGACGAAGAACATCCCGGCGAATTTGCTCATCGCGTAGCCGCGATCCGCCAAGCCGGGGAACGCCACAAACAACAGTGGGAATGTCACCCATCCGAACACCATAATCGCCAACCACCACACCGCGATTGTGACCGGAATTTCGGTATTGATCGGGCTGCCTGAATCGAAGCGCTCCGACCATGTGCCGCCAATGGTCTGGATGTTCCACATCTCATCGGTAAAGCGGAGCTGAGTCGGCGCTTCGTCGGCTTGGCTGGTAGACATCGGGTTGACTGCCTCCAACGAAGGATCGCAGTAATCCGTGCTGACACCGGGGCAGGCAAAACGCATTGGGCTGTCGCCTACTCGGGTGAGCGAAATACCGTAGAAGAAGCGCGCGACCGCTTGCGGATCATAATCGGCGCGTTTTTGGAAGATGAATACCGCCGGATGATCGTAGACGCTGAACGCTTCATCGCTTTCGAGTTCGTTCAGCCAATCCGGGCTGTCATACGTCGGCAGGTGTTGATCCGACACGCGAAGCCCGCCGAGTTCAAAGGTTTCGTCAAACTGCGCCACCAATTCATAACCGAGTTCACCGCTGAACAACGCCTCGTAATATGCCAGCGTCATCGGGTAGCGCCCCGGATTACGGGACATCGAGTCGTAGAAGCGGTTGCTGCTGATGGCGATAAAATCCGACTCGTTTAAGTAGCGAACCAGATTTTGGCGCTTATCTTCGGTGTCGTCGTAAACGATGTTCAGTTCATGCGCGACCACCAGCGCATACGACGGATCAAGCCCGTTACAAGCCAGCGGATCACCGACCAGACCGGGCGGCGGCTCATTGCTGAGGGTCGTTCCGATGGGAAGTTCGCAGACTTTGACCGGAATCGGGTCATCCCATGCGCCTTCCCAGCTAAAGACCGTACCGCCGCTGAGGAGCGCATCCCCCGCCAGCAGTTCGATTACGGCGCGATACTGCACACCGCGTTCGAGTTCAAGCGGTTGATCGAGCGTAAACGTATACGCGCCGCCGAGAATATGCGTCTCGCGCGGGAAATCCTGCTCGATGGTTGTCTCCGAGATCACGACATCCGGTTGATCGTCACGGTAGAAGCGAATGCGGAGCGTTTCCGGATCAGGATCGTCGAGCGGATCAGCAAGATGCGGCGCGGAAATCTGCGACACTGTGCCGCTGTCCGGTGCGGTGAAGCGCGTCGTCCACGCGGGATAGATGCTGTTAAAACATGTGGCTTTGAACAACAAATCTTCATTGTCGCTACAATTCGGGATCGCAATTTGGATCAGCGGCGCGTCGTCTGGCGCGTCGTCGAACTGCATGGCGAAATCGCCGGGTACATTTTCGATTACCCAGTAACTCGCTTGTACGCGCGTCAGTTGGTGGCGGTAGATATTCGTGAACATCAGCGCCCATACCACCGTAAAACCCGCCGTCAGCACAAGCATCACCTGACCCGCCGCCGCCAAAAGACGACGATCACGAATGCGGGCAAAACGAATCACGCTGAACAAGCCCCATGCGGCGAGCACGGCAAGCATTGGATAAAGCGGGATGTAATAGCGGATGACCATCACCCACTGCCCGCCCATGTAGCCGAAGTACACCAGCACCCACACGAACGGAATCGCGTTCAGGAGCGCGCCCGGTATGCCGCGCACGATCCGCACCCCCGCCCATACCACGCTCACCCACGCGACCAGCCCGAAAGCCAACCCCATCCCCCACAGGATCATATCCTTGAGGGGATAAATCCACTGGGTGCGCGACGCCCATTGATAATTTGGCGGGAAATCAATCGTGCCGGTCACAAACTGGCGCGACTCGCTCAAATCTTCCAACCAGCGCGGATTCAGCGACAGCCCGAAAAAGCCGGGACCGTTAAATGTATATGGGTTGAAAATTCGGAACGCCAGCAACGTTACAAAGCCTGCCAGAGCTACGCCGATCAAGCCTTCCGAGATCAGCCGCTCCCGTTCGCCCCATGCGACATTTTTGTGCAGCCCCGGCAGAGCGCGCAAAATCGCCGCCAGCACGATCACCCCCGCCAGCGGCGCGAGATTAATACGACTCGCCAGCGCCGCACCGAGCGCCAAACCGAAGATTCCGTAATTGAGCAGTCCGCCATCACGCTGCGTGCGAACAGCGTAATACAGCGCCAGCGTGCAAAAGAAATTCGCCATCGCATCGGCTGTGCCGAAGTGTGCAAGCTGAATCGAGAACACCGCCGCCGCGTACAAGAGCGCCGCCAGCACACCGATCCATTGATCGAACAGCTTCGCGCCGATCAAGAAGACGAGGACGATCACACCCATTTCGGAGAGCGCGCTCAACGCACGCCACACCAGATGCACACCGTAATATTCCCGCCACACACTGCCGCTGTACTCGTCGTCGCCGTGCAGCCGCGCCCACATTTCGCTGAGTGCGACCACGCCTTCCGCTGCACCGCGCGTCAAAAACAGCGGCAGCGTGCCGTAGACATACAAGCCGTTGCCAACATTGTGCGGGTTG
>JAPKMU010000321.1 GCA_026645745.1 Anaerolineae bacterium
ATATCCTGATCGACTCCGATGACCGTGTGACACTGACGGACTTTGGACTCTTGCTGCGCCCAGCAACCGACAGCACGTTTGGGACGGCTTTCGGAACGCCGCGCTATATTTCGCCAGAACAAGCCATTGCTTCCAATAAGGTGACGCCGCAAAGCGATATCTACTCGCTCGCGGTGATCTTCTTTGAAATCCTGACGGGCAAGACGCCCTTCAACGGTGAAACACCGATGGAGATCGCGATTGCCCATATTCATGAGCCGCCGCCGTCGGTGGTTGCGCTTAACGACACCATTCCGCCCGCCGTCGAGATCGAGTTGTTTAAAGCGCTCGATAAACAGCCAGAAAATCGGCATCGCAACTCCGCTTCATTCATCTATTCGATGCGGAAAGCGTTCGGTATGGCGATCGACGATACGCCGCTCGTCTCGTTCATTCCGCCGAGCAAGCCAACAAAGCCAGAAAAGCTCGACGAACGAATCGCCGAAATCCGTGCGGCGGTTGATAATGCACGGGCAGCAGTCGCTCCTGCATTTAATAATCCCCCTTCTGCAGCCTCAATTCCCTCACCTGCTCCTGCAAAGCCTGAAAAACAGACGAGCAAACGCAGTCGCAGCCCGATCAAGATCAACCGCACCCCGCTGATTATCGTCGGAGTTGTGGTGCTCATCGTGCTGGTGATCGGCGCGGTGCTTTTACTTCGCCAAACAGAACCTACACCACCCATCGTTGGCGAACTCGCAACTGACGAAGCAACGGCTGAAGTCGTCGTTGATACGTCGATCCCGATCCTGCTGATCTACGATGAGTTTTCGTTTACGGTGATCAACATGGGTGAACGTGATGCAGCCATCAACCGCATTACATTCCAGCGTGCTGACCAAGACGTGACCGAAATCGGAAGCTTCGTCAGCGGTGGATCACTGTCTCCGGGATGGTGTTTCCGCATTCGCGCGCAAGATCGCCAGATGAACTTGCAGCCTGAGTGTAGGGAACTACGGAGCGAAGTCACGCGCCCAACTGGAGATGCGCCGTCCTATTTCTGGCGTGCCAGCGCGACTGTGACGAACTTCACCGCTCTGATTGATGGCGCACCGGTCGGGCAGTGCGTTTCGGTAGAGCGCTCCCAATCCCATATCTGCGAACTCTCACTCCCTTAACATAAAGTTAACATCGCATAGGACTTTTGGCGCTTGCGAAATTTACGTTTTTGATGGATTATCAACTCGATTCACATATAATCACACGCAATACGACTTTACTTTCGCACGCTAACGCGTTAAGATAGCGTAAATGCGACTTTGGAGATTTGTGGTATGCCCATTCATACGGAATGGTTTGTTCCCCGGCGTATTCTCATTACACGCGTCATCGGTGACACAACCATTGAAGAAATGCGAGCCGATAATCAGCGCCGCCGTCAAATGACTGAATCACTCCCCCACCCAGTCAAGCAGATTTTTGACCTTACACAACTCCACAGATTCCCGCTCCACATTGGCAGCCTCATCACCCTTTGGCGAGACGAAAACCAGTTTCGACCGTCGTTCGCCGTCGTCTACGGTAAAGTACACCCTGTCGTCCTGCTGCTGGCGAACATTTTCTCCCATACGATCATGCGTGAAATTCGCGTCGTGGCGACTCTCAAAGAAGCATTGGACGTGCTTGCGGAACATGAATCCGCACATGTTTAACTGAAAGCGCCGTCAACAATCTCGCATTGACAGCGCTTTTTTGCAGCACCCCTAATCAGAACGTGTAAACCGTTCGATGCCGTTCCCCGGCGACCACTGAGAACCATCCGGCATGATCGTCTCGCGCGAGAACTCCGCTTCTTCAAAATTTGCATCCATCACATTCGCGCCGCGCAGATTTGCTCCCTTGAGGTTCGCTTCTTCAAAAACTGCGCCTTGAAGATCGGCGTTTTCAAAATTCGCGCCGCGTGCGTTGGCATCCTCAAATAAGGCGTCGATCAAGATTGCCTGTGAAAAGTTCGTGCCGCTTACGTTTGAGTCTTGAAAGTTTACACCGTTCAGTTCGGCGCGGTGGAAATTCGCGCCGCTCACGTTGCTGTCGGACATATTCGCATCACGCGCCACGACATTATCGCAGTTTGCGCCGCTCAAGTTCGCATCGACAAGCGTAACGCCGCTCATCTCGGCATGTGATAGATTCGCGCCGCTGATATTTGCATCCGTTAGATCAGCGTCGCGCAGTTCAGCGCCGGAAAGATTTGCGCCGCTCATATTTAAGTCTGATCCACTGATGCCGTTCAACACTGCGCCCGAAAGGTTCGCGCCGCTGAGATTCATGTCATCCATATGTGCGTCGGTGAACACGGCAGCGGAGAAATTGACTCCGCTTGCTTCTACATCACACATATTTGAGGCGGTGAAGTCTGCCCCGGGGAACGAACCGCCTGTCAAATTCGCATCGTCGAAGTTGCAGTCGCGGAAGATCGCGCCGCTGCCGTCCGCGCCGCTCAAATTGGCGTCAGAGAAATTACTGTTTGTGAAGTCTGCCCCATTCAGATTGGTGGCGCTGAGGTTGCTGCCGTCAAAATTCGCTTCGCGGAGCGACGTGCCGCTCAAATCCGAACCGCTCAGATTTTCGCCGCCCTCAAACGTCGAGACAGCGCGGCGGAGCGCGGCGCGTGTTGCCGTGATCACCGCGTCCGCGAGATCACGCCCACGTTCGTGATGCTCGTCATCATGCTTACGTTTCTCTTTGCGATACATGTCCGCGCCGGATTCAGGGCGTTCACGCAGCATTGGCTCAACGTAAGCGATCAATTGGCGAAGCGCCATATTAACTGCCGCCAACCGCGCAGCGTCGTCCGCCGTATCGGGCAGTTCAACTTTGAGGGCTTCGGTCACATACATGTCATCCGGCATTAGTTCCGCGACGCGCGTGTGGAGCGCGGCATAGCTCTTAAGCGCTGCTGCGCCTGTTCCCGCGCTCATCCCAAACTCGACGTTGCGCGCAATCGCATCATTCAGCGCCCGCAGCGCTGGCAAAACCCGGTTGATTCCGTCTCGTGCTGTGGTATCCATTTGTCAATCTCCTTTATGTGAGTATCGATTTGTAAGCGGGCAGCGCCCGCGTTGTCCCTGTTTAGTCGATTCCAGATTCGATAGCTTCCACAGTGGCAGCGCTGAGTAACCCACGCAGCATTCGCTTGGCGTAATGCAGTCTGCTTTTCACCGTGCCGACATTGACGCCGAGTGTCTCGGCGATCTCCTCATAGCTCATCTCCGCTTGGCAGTACAAAATCAGCGTATCGCGCTGTGCGGACGGCAGTTGATTAATCGCCGCTTGTACTTCGGCATTCAAGAGCATCCAGTACGCCGCGCTTTCCGGTGACTGTGACGTATCCGCCATCACCCGGTAGCCCATTCCATACGCACCGTCCGCCTGATCGTGATCATCCTCAACTGACAGCCCAAAGCGCTCAATCCGGCGCAGTTCTTCATAACAAAGATTGCGCGCGATCCCGTAGGTGTACGGTTTCGCATCGCCTAACGGGAGCGGATCGGCTGTGCGGATCAAGCGGCGGTACAATGCGATAAAGGTCTCCTGTGCTATGTCATCTACCGCGAGATCATCTGCATGTACGCCCAACAACCGCCGAATGTAACGCCGCACAGGCGGATTAAGCTCCGCTTGCAAGCGTTCAAAGACGTTAGTGAGGTTATCGGGCGGCGAGTCAATCACAGCATTTGCACTCATCGTCACAGGTCGATGAATGTATATGGGGGAACGCGGGGGCTTTGTTCAAAAGTGAAAAAAACGACTCGCCCGACCCAGATTACAAGGGTCGGGCGGTGTGCGTTAAGCCGCGCGGCGCTGACGCTGACGTACGATCTCCGGCAGGATCAGCAGTTGAAGCAGCGCGTTCATCACAACGATCACCGTGCTGCCTTCGTGACCGAGTACGCCAAGCGGAAGCGGCAAACTAATAAACAGCGTCGAGGCAATAAGGACAATGATCACGCCGATAGCGAACGTGATATTCTGCCAGACGACGCGGCGCGCCTTTTTGCTGATGCTAATCGCCAACGGGATCGATTCGAGGCGGTCGCCCATCAGCACCAGATCGGCGGTTTCGAGCGCGACATCGCTTCCGGCAGCACCCATCGCAATCCCGATATCTGCGGTTGCCAGCGCGGGCGCATCGTTGACGCCATCGCCCACCATTGCCACTGCGCCAATTTCGCGCTGAATCTGAGTAATCACGGCGACTTTTTCTTCGGGCATCAGTTCGGAATGCACTTGATCAACGCCAACTTGCGCCCCAATCCATGCGGCAGCGCGGGGGTTATCCCCCGTGAGCATCACGACTTTGACCCCCTGTGCCTTCAAGCCGCTGACGATTGCTTTCGCCGTTGGGCGCAGTTGATCCGCCAGCGCGATCAAACCGATCCATTCGGTATCACGCACGACGCCCATCACAGTTTTACCCTGCTCTTCAAGCTCTGCGCGCTGCGCCTGCATTCTTTCCGGCAGCGGCGCGATTTCGTGCAGATATACAGGGCTGCCAACATGAACGGTCTGTCCGTTCGCCATCGTGACGCGCACACCACGCCCCATGAGCGCTTCAAAGTCCGTGATCTGCGCTGGTGCAATGCCGCGTTCTTCTGCTGCTTTCACGACCGCTTTCGCCAATGGATGTTCACTGCGCGATTCAGCGGCAGCCGCAATCGCTAACACGGTCGATTCGTCCACTTCTGTGCATGGGATCACATCGGTCAGGGATGGCTTACCAGCCGTGAGTGTGCCCGTTTTATCAAAACCGACCGCCTTGACCAGCGCCAAGCCTTCGATGTATGCGCCGCCTTTGAACAGAACCCCATTGCGTGCCGCCGCCGCGATGGCACTGATGAATGAGGCAGGGGTGCTGATCACGAGCGCGCATGGGCTAGCAACCGTCATCAAGACCATTGCGCGGTAAAAATTGCTCGTGAAGTCCGTCAGATTGAGGAGCGGCGGAATCACAATAAACAACCCGACGCTGATCAAGATCAGTGCAGCATAACGCTCCTCGAATTTCTCCAAAAAGCGCTCGGTCGGTGCTTTGCTATCCTGTGCTTCTTCTACCATACGGATGATGCGCGAGAGCACTGTATCTTTCGCTTCAGCCGCCGCTTCAACGTCGAGCGCGCCCTGTTGGTTAAGCGTCCCGGCGAACACTTTGTCACCAACGGATTTATCGACCGGAATCGACTCACCTGTGATCGGCGCTTGATCGACTGCCGAGCGTCCGGCGCGGATAATCCCGTCAACAGGAATGCGTTCGCCCGGTTCGATCAAGATAATATCGCCCGCGCGGATCGCTTCAACCTTCACCGTGATGATCTCGCCGTCGCGCTTGATCTTTGCATCTGACGGATAGAGTTTGAGCAAGCTCTTGATCGCCTGACGACTGCGCCCGATAGCATATTCTTGCAGCACATTGCTGAGGGAAAACAAAAACAGCAGGATCGCGCCTTCGTGCCAATCGCCAATGATTGCCGCGCCAACCGCCGCCAAGATCATGAGCAGGTCAACGTCGAGCTTACCTTCTGCGAGGTGAGCAATCGCACTGCGCAGCCCAAAGTATCCTCCTGCCGCATAGGAGATCACGTTAAAAACGAGGATCAAGCCTTCGGGTGCTTCCAGCCGCTCGGCGGCAAGGCTGGCAAGAATCGCCAGCAGCGTGATTACGACAAGGCGTGGTTTCAGCCAGTCTTCGGTCAGCCACCCTGCTTGAGCCTGCGCCGTTTGTTCTGATGCAGTGCTCACAGATGTCATCATGTGCGCCCTTTCGCGCTAATCGTACGAAACTGCGGCTATTTTAACACAAAGGAAATCAATTTTCACACCGGTTAAACCTAATTGATACACACTATCAATTTCCTCAATTTTGCATGACACTTGCCCTTGCGCGCGCTACAATTTGTGTGTGTTGTCGTTTGGTATTTTTACGACAGGATCACGGTTCATATGGACTTAACCGCCAATCAATTTCAGCAGTCGGCGCACATTGCCTTAGAGGATATTCGCCTCCGCAGTGCGCTTGACCGCGCGACTGGCAATGCGGACGGTCGCCGCCGCCAAGTTATGGCAGAACTCCCGCATGCCGCCGCCCTCCGCCAACAGGGACGCGCCGCCCGTCTGCGCGCCTTGAATGAACTCCCAGAACTCCTTGAAAAGGTCGAAGCACAAATCACCGGGCGCGGCGGTCATGTGCTGTGGGCACAAACCGGCGAAGAAGCCGTTCAACACGTCCTCGATATTTGCGAAACACATCAACTCAAGCGCGGCGTCAAAAGCAAAAGCATGGTGACGGAGGAGATCAACCTGCTGCCCGCACTCGAAGCGCGGGGCATCGAAATGATCGAAACCGACCTCGGTGAGTACATCGTTCAAGTGGGCGAAAGTCACCCGTCACATATCATCATGCCCGTGATGCACATGACGAAAGAACAAATCCGCGATTTGTTCATGGAAAAACTGAACATGCCGCACACGAATGACGCGGGCGATATGACGCGCTTCATC
>JAPKMU010000322.1 GCA_026645745.1 Anaerolineae bacterium
AAGTAGCCTTCGCGGCGGCTCTCCAAAAAGCGGCTGTTTTCGTGCGCGAACTTGCGCGTTTCTTCCGCTTCGTTGGTGAACGACTTGACGACGCGAATCCCCGCCAAGGTATCTTCAACCTGTGCGTTGATGTCCCCGATGCGCGCATAACTCCGCTGCAAGGCGCGTTTCATACGCTTATTCGAGTAAAACGCGAATGCCGCCATGATCGGCAAAAACAGGAAGATGATCAGCGTCAGCCCGACGTTGATGTTCAGCAGGATGATCAGCACACCGAGGAATTTCAACAACGCGATGGTGAAGTCTTCCGGTCCATGATGATACAGCTCAGAGATCGAAAATAAGTCATTGGTGATGCGCGACATCAACTGACCGGTTTTCTGTTCATCGTAAAAGCGGAACGACAATTTTTGAAAATGTTCGAACAGGTCGCGGCGCATGTCGCTTTCCATGCGCGCCCCCATGAAATGCCCTTGATAATCGACAAAGATATCGCACAAGGTTTGCACAATCACAAGACCGACCATAAACGCGCCGACGGTCAATATCTGATCAAGCGCATTAGGGTCAGGTGTGCCGAGAACAGCTTCGGTGATGTAGCGGGCGCAAAGCGGAAGGATTAACGTCACCGCCGCGACCACGAGCGCACACACCAGATCAGCGGCGACTAGGGCGCGGTACGGTTTGTAATACGAGAAGAACTTTTTCAAGCGTGGATTCAAATAGATGCTCCAACCAAACGGGTCACATGGATTTTAAAAGGTTCATAGGAGTTCAACAAGACCGAATCGCTCGGCGCAAAAACATGACACCTCATCACGATCTTCGTGACAGATTGCCCTGCTGATCGCGCCTTGATCGGTGCTAGTCTGTGCCGCTGCCTATCCGATGATGCGCAGATGACCGCGCACCCCATACTCCACGTGATGCTTATGTCTCTTGCTGCTGGATGCGAATCGATTCGCCTGACCGGGTGCTGGCAGGTGCAGTCCACCCCACTCGATCAACCATTCGCCGACAGCGTGCTGTCCGCCGAGTGGATGGAAATTCCCGAATGCGCGCATATCCAAACCATGCTCTACCCCGATCAACCGTATTGGGGGGATCGTCTGCGCGCGATCAACGACTGCGCGTGGGTATACCGCCGCACGTTTACACTGCCAGAACGTCCGTTCCGCCGTGCGCGGCTGCGCTTTGAAGCCGTCGATTACTTTGCCGAGGTATGGGTGAACGGTCATGCGCTCGGCACACACGAAGGCAGTTTCAACCCGTTTGAGTTCGACATCACATCGTATCTGAGCAGCGGCGAAAATACGCTCACCGTGCGCGTGAGCGCCCCTTGGGACGCGCCCGATCCGAACGGCACGTATCCGACCGATCATGTCGTGCGCGGTTTGATCAAAGGCTTGTACGAACACGGCGAGGGCGTGATCCCGCCGAACGTCAACCCGATTGGCATCTGGCGTCCGGTGTGGTTGATTCTCGATGACGGCGTGAGCGTCGATCATGTGCGCATTCACACCGACTTGAGCGGGCGGATCGATGTCCGCATCACCGCCGCGAATACGATCCACGAAAAATGGCACGGGTCGATGGCGCTGACCATTCGCGCGCACAATCACGACGGGAGCGGCGCGGAGGCGTGTATTCCGTTCACGCTGTTACCGGGAACGCACACGGTTGATCACACGCTGCATATTCCTGATCCGCGCTTGTGGTGGAGTTGGGATCAAGGCGATCCGAATCTATACACGCTCGAAGTCACGCTGCTCGACGGCGATCAACGCGCGATCAGCCGCAAGCGCGAACGCTTCGGCGTGCGCACGGTTGCGCTTAAGCGTTCGCCTGAACGTTTTGAATTCCGCTTGAATGATCGCCCGGTGTTCATCCGGGGATCGTCGTATATTCCGGCGCTGTATCTCGCGCATGTCGATGAAAAATCAATCAAGCGTGATCTCGCGCTGGCGCGGGATGCGAACCTCAACTTAATGCGCGTGCATGTGCATGTCTCGCCGCCCGAAGTCTATGACCTGTGCGATGAACAAGGCTTTCTCGTCTGGCAGGATTTTGAACTCAACTGGGTGCAGGAGACATCCCCCGATTTTGAGCGCCGCGCCTGTGCCTTACAACATGACATGATCGCCATGCTCCAAAATCACCCGTCGATCATGACATGGGCGTGTCACAACGAACCGACGATGCTGTTCACGCGCCGCCACAACCTCGATCACTCGCCCGATCCGGCGCTGTACGCCGAAGCACAAGCGCAAGACAGCACGCGCCCGGTCTTCATCTGCTCCGGTCAAATGGAAGAAGATTGGGAACGCTCCGGCGATTCGCATACGTATTACGGCGCACTGTGGACGACGCGCTACACCGATATTTATCCACATCGCCCCAAACTGAATACTGAGTTCGGTTTTGAAACCCCCGCCGCCGCAAGCACGCTCCGCCAATACCCGGAAGTCTGGGAGCGTCTTCAGCATTTGGACGGACAAATCGAGTCCCTGTGGGCGTACCAAGCCGCGTTGATCCAAACCCACATTGAGCATTTCCGCCGTTTACGCGGCGAAACATGCGCGGGTTATGTGCATTTCTGGTTGGCTGATCTTGTGCCGCAAGTCGGCTGCGGCGTGCTCGATTCAAACCGCATCCCGAAAGGCGGATATGCCGCGCTGCGCCGCGCATCCCAGCCGCTCTTGCCCGTGCTCGAACATGATACCAAGCGCCCGATTGCGCTGTGGGTGTTCAACGACACGCCGCAGACCTACGAAAACGCGGTGCTCCGCTGGCAGGTCAGCGGGGGCGCGAACAACGTTTTGTTGAGTGGTGAAACGACGGTCACGATCAAGCCGAATGCGTCTCAGCGGATCGCGGCGGCGCAGTGGTCGATCACGTCCGCCGAATGCGCGCATATTCGTTTATCGCTGTGTTCAGAATCGGGCGAGGTTTTGAGCGAAAACGAGTACGATCACCCGTTCGCGCCGCTCATGCGACCACGCGGCTACCCTTGGAAGTTTGATCCGGTGTTGGGGACAAAAGTGTTTGACCGTGCAGGTGCGCCGAGCTTGGCAGATCAGAGCGCGATCACGGCATTAAAAATCATTCCGCTGCGGCTGCGCGAGTCCATCGCGGAATGGGCGCTCCGCCAGCGGCTGCCAATTCCGGTACTGCGGCGGATTTCGCGCGTGGTTGATTCAGCGCGGTAGTCAGTTATTCTTGCCCTCGTCCCCTCTCTAACCAAAGGCTGGAGAGGGGAGAAAAGCTGGGGTTCTGCTCCCCCTCTCTATCGCACGCGATGGAGAGGGGAGTGGGGGGTGAGAAGCACTTGGATACATTTTGAACCCCCAGATGTGCAGCAGTCCTATTTACCGACAACTTCCGCCGATTTTTCTTTCGCGTCCGCAACCGGGATCGAGTCCACGCTGATCGTCGCCTGCTGGCGCGGCTGCGCGGTGACATAGCTCCCGTACAAACGCCACTCATCCATGCGGCATGAATGCACCAGCTTGCCATCCCACACCGTCATATCCGGGCAGCTTTCGCACATATCGACGCGCCCATCTTCGAGCATATCCGGCGCTTGAATGATGCCGATGCTCTGCATGTAGAGCGGGCGGAACAGTTCGAGCGGATTGCGGACGATTTCGCGCCACAGTCCCGCGAACGTCTTGCGGATTCCCTTATCAACCGCGCCGAGCAAGAACGCGATTTTCGGAATCTTGTTGCTGGGCGTATAAACGACATACGCGCCGTTCTTCAAGTGATAATACACTTGGAACAGTTCCATCATGCGAGCGCCGACCGAGCCGTACATCTTGTGCTGTGAGCCGACCTGCGCGCCAACCAACCACGTCATCTTGTCTTCGGTCTGCGTGCCGCCCATGTACGCCGCTGGCGCGTAATGCGGGAAGTGCTCCTGAATCTTGGCACACACATCCTGCGAAGTCAGATAGGCTTCCGGCGGGGCTTCTTCGTCTACGACGTAGCTCGTATCGGGCACGATTCGTTGACCACCCGCGAAGTAGTCATAGGCGCTTTCCATCGCGTTACGGAAGGTGATCATCACCAACCCGTGCACGCGGTCGATGTTCTTATTCGCCCAGCGCACCATCTCCGGCACGAAATCAATATTGCCGGGGTAGACCGTCATGCCGAAGCTGACGAACAGCCCGCCGACCGAATGCGCCATATCTGCGTAATGCTGGCGCAGTTCAAACAATTCGGTTTCGGTCTTGCCCTTCCAGTGGGGGCGATTCTGTTCGCTGTCGATATGGAATGTGAAGCCAATCGCACCAGCTTTCTTGAGCGCAACCATCAACTGGCGATCATGCTCCAGCTTGATGCCGTTCGTCAGGATGAGCGGCTTCATCCCCAAACTGCGGATATACGCCACGACATCGAGAATTTCCGGGTGGATCAGCGGTTCGCCGCCTGCAATCGAAATGTTATCGCAGTTGCGCCAGCGCTTGAGGAGCTGAACTTCTTCCTTGATCTGCTCCAGCGACTTGTGACCTTGCATCCCGTTAATGCGATAGCATCCCCGGCAGTAGGTATTGCACTTGTCTGTTACCTCCAGCCAGCCGATCGGATTGTCGTTGCCTGACCACGGAAACCGATAGAGATCACGTTTTTCGAGCTGCATGAACGTTGCCCTTTCCTGTTGTGACGGGGCGCTCTGGCAGGGGTTGAGGCGGGGGGAACACTGTTCGACGAAGCGCAGATCGTTTCGGGGTAACAGGGGGTTCTCGGCAAACTCAACGGCGCGTCAAAGACTGTCCCGTATCCACTAAAATGCAGCAGTGCCGTATTCTAATCACACTTTAAGCAGAGTACCACAAATTGCTTAGTGTCACAAAATAATTGGTCTGTTCTTGACATACCCTTTAAATTCGATACACTTCTAATTAGATGCACATCAAATTAGATAGCTATCAATCATGAAGGTGAAATCATGTCACATAAGGAGCAGTTGTATCTGCTTGCGAAGCTGAAAGCGCTGGCGGACGAAAACCGCTTGCGGCTGTGCAGCTTACTGGCGGAGCGTGAATACAATGTCAGCCAACTGGCAGAAATTCTGCAAGTCACCGAGCCGACCGTCTCGCACCATTTGACAAAACTGCATGGTACGGGGTTAGTTCGTCTGCGCACCGAAGGCAATCAACATTTTTACCGTCTCAACCAGAACGGCATCGACGAACTCAAACGATCGCTGGATCAACTGGATCAGTGGAACAAACCGGAAGCGCCGCCCTCCGACGACTCGTGGATTCACGCCCTGCCGCCGAGCTTTACCCCGGCAGATCGGGAACTGCTGCGCGACTTGACCGAAAACGGAAAGCTGAAGTTTCTGCCGACGATGCGCACAAAGCGCTACCGTGTCGAGTTAGTTCTGCGTTGGTTGGCGACGATGTTCGTATATGATCGCACGTACACGGAGCGCGAAGTCAACACGATCATCGGCAGTGTACATGAGGATTTCGCAACGCTGCGGCGGCATCTGGTCGATTATGGCTACTTGAATCGGGAGCGGAATGGGCGCTCGTATTGGCTTGCACCTGCTGATGAGTTCCCGGAGTACATGCCGACGCCTGATCTACCAGAATCGAAAGACGCATGATAGGAATGGGAGAAAACGTATGGCAGTTATCGAACGTTTCGCAGATGTAGCAGACGAAGTGATCGCCGCTGCCCATGAGCAGGTATGGTGCAGCGTCGGCACGGTCGATCCGCAAAATCGCCCGCATGTCCGCCTGCTTCATCCGATCTGGGAGCGGATGGGCGATACGGCGGTCGGTTGGCTGCTCACCAGCCGAAGCAGCCCAAAAGCCGATCATCTCGCGCACAGCCCGTATGTGAGCCTGTGCTACGACCGCGATATCGTCAAGCCGATCACGATTGATTGTCGTGCGGAGTGGATCGAAACAGCAGCAGAAAAACACCGCATCTGGAACTGGTTCAAGCAGATGCCGCCGCCGCTCGGCTATGATCCCGGCATGATCTGGAAATCAGCGGAGCATCCGAACGTTGGTCTGCTCAAGCTCACGCCGTACCGCGCGACGCTCGGTCAGCTCGGCGGCACATGGCGCTACTGGAACATCAAGGGATAAAAAACACGGCTCGAAGATGCGCATCTTCGAGCCGTGTTTTAGGGCAAAATCAAACCAGAGCTTACGGCGCGCCGCCGACACACTGGGTGGGAATATACGGGTTGATGTAGCTGCTGACGAAAATCCGTGTCCATGATGTGCCATCGGGCGCATCGACCGGCGTTGGGCTGACGAAGAATGTTTGCCCCGCAAGAACGCGACCGTCACCGACAGGGTTGCCAGCCGGTACATTATAGACCGGAACATCGCACAACATGGTGCGCAAGACATAATCCGACGGCAGCACAGGGGCAGGTTCGGGCATGTCACACGTGGTCAGGATCAACACTGCCGCACCAAAATCATACGCAAACGGGTCGTTCGCGGTCATCCCGGAAATAGTGAAGAAAATCAGGTCGCCGGG
>JAPKMU010000323.1 GCA_026645745.1 Anaerolineae bacterium
GATTCAGGTTGATCGAGCGGGAAGCAGCGGTTTGTCGCGCCTGTCTCTGTCTTTATGCGCGCTTCATCGTCATCCGTGCCAGCCCAATAGCCGCGTGCGAACCCGCCGTTTTCCACCACCGTCTTGAGTTCGTCATAGCTGCTCACATCGGTGATGCTGCTGTCGCGGAAGGCGGTCGCCTGTGCCAGCAAGCCCGCCTGCACTTCGTTGAGCAGCGCCTCGATCTGGATCGCAATTTGATCCTGACTCAACACGCGCTTGCCTTCCTTGCCGGGAATATCGCGGCGGGCGGCGACGACGGCGTTATTCTGCACGTCACGCGGACCGATCTCCAAACGAACGGGAACGCCGCGCATCTCCCAGTCATTGAATTTGAAGCCGGGTGTTTCGTCGCGGTGATCGACGCGCACGCGGATACCCTTCGCCGCGAGTTCGTTCTTGATCCGCTCGGCGGCTTCGCTGACGGCAGATTTTTCCGTATCCGTCTTGTAAATCGGCACGATCACGACCTGAATCGGCGCGAGACGCGGCGGCAAACGCAGTCCTTTTTCGTCACCGTGAGTCATCACCACCGCGCCGACCATGCGCGTGCTCATGCCCCATGAGGTTGTCCAGCAGTACTGCTGCTCGTTCTTCTGATCAACATATTGAATGTTGAACGCTTTAGCGAAGTTCTGCCCCAAGTTGTGACTCGTGCCGCATTGCAGCGCTTTGCGGTCGCCCATCACGCCTTCGATGGTGTACGTGCGCAGTGCTCCGGCGAAGCGTTCACGGTTGGACTTGAGTCCCTTGATCACCGGGATCGCCGCTTCGTTGATCGCCACATCGGCGTACACATCAAGCATTTGCAGCGTTTCCGCTTCGGCTTCCGCTTCGGTCGCGTGAGCCGTATGCCCTTCCTGCCACAAGAACTCGGCGGTGCGCAAAAATGGACGGGTGCGTAGTTCCCAGCGCACGACGTTCGCCCACTGGTTAAGCAGCAGCGGCAGATCGCGGTACGACTGAATCCAATTCGCCATCGCTTCCCCGATGATCGTCTCGGAAGTCGGACGCACGACGAGCGGTTCGGTTAACGTCTCACCGCCGCCAATCGTCACCACCGCGAGTTCCGGGCTGAAGCCTTCGACATGTTCGGCTTCACGGCGGAGATAGCTTTCCGGGATGAACAGCGGGAAATAAGCATTCTGGTGTCCGGTCGCTTTGAAGCGCTTATCGAGCGCGTTGCGGATGCCGTCCCAGAGTTCGTAGCCATACGGCTTGATGATCGGGCAGCCGCGCACCGGCGAGAGCGCCGCTAGGTCAGCGCGGTACACAATATCGTTATACCATTCGGCGAAGTCAACACGGGGCGACGGGATTGCCTGTGTCATCAGCGTTCCTTTGAATTGTTCAAACAGGTGATAAAAAACTGCTCACCCGGTCAATTATAGTGGGGTCGATTGATAAGCGTACAGCCCAAAAGTTCCACGCACGCTCCTCCTACGGGGTCATGTGTGCGCCAGCGAAACAGGCGAACATGATCACGGTGTAAAGTAAATTCAAGGTGAGGTGTATCGTGATGGAATCAGCAAGCGCCCCGCGTGAGCACGCGATCAACAAATTGGCGGAATTGATCAACGGGATCAAGATCGCCATGCTCACGACAACAGATGATCGAGATGGATCGCTCGTCAGCCGCCCAATGGGAACGCAAAAAGTCGAATTTGACGGTCAGTTGTGGTTTTTCACCGAAGACGACTCGCGCAAAGTCGATCAGGTGCAGCAGGATCGTCAGGTCAACGTGAGCTATGCCGACAACGGCGCAAACCGCTATGTCAGCGTGAGCGGTACAGCGCGCGTGGTCAAAGACCGCGCCAAAATGGAAGAATTGTGGAATCCGGTGTTCAAAGTCTGGTTTCCCGACGGCTTAGAAACACCCGATATTGCGCTGCTGTGCGTGGATGTCGAAAAAGCCGAGTATTGGGAGAGCGACGGCAAAATCGCGTCGATCCTTCAGTTCGCCAAAGCGCTGATCACCCGCGAAGAAGCGGACGACATGGGCAAAAACGAACGACTTCAACTGAAGTAATTGAGCCTGTGAACCGCCAAGAACACAAAGAAACGTTCTTTTCCTCTCTTTGTGTTCTTGGTGTTCTTTGTGGTTCATTCTTCAGCGTCCCATGTGCGGGTGTAGTTATGCTTGAGCTTATTCATCACCGCTTCGCCCAAGTCGATCCCGCTGATGCTGGCGATTTGCAGCAGATACAGCATCACGTCCGCGAGTTCGCTGGCGAGTTCGTCACGGTCAGCGGACTCATCCCGCCATTGGAAATGTTCCAGCACTTCCGACGCTTCAAGCACCAGCGAGATCGCCAGATTGCGCGGGGTTTGCGGGCGCTTCGAGTCCGGTTCGTACCAACCTTTCGCGCGCACGAAGTCGTGCATCGCTTGGGTGAGTGCGTCTAAATCCACTAGGTCTACCTCTCATTCGGCGTATAGCGGAGCGCTTCTTCGCCGTTGATCAATCCGAGCAGGGTATCGCCCTCGACCCGCAGTTCAATCGTTTCCGTGCGATACGGCGCGTGGTAATTAAAGATGCCTCTGGCTTCGTATTCCTCTGCAGAGGGACTTTCCACCAGCGTGCATATCAGTCCTATACTGTCACATGCAAATAGATGAATGAAAACCGGATAGCAGTATGGATCGCAGCGAAGTTGAAAAATTGGAGCGGAGACGAGGTTATAACGGACATCGTTCAACGTCACGCTATCGACATGTTGGAAACCCGGGGTAAACATCATCGAACTAAAAAGTAGAAAACCGACGTAAACCGAAACAAACAAATGAGTCAAGCTGATGAGTGTGCCAATCAGGCGCCCGACTCCAGTACGATCTTTCCCGGTGAGAGTCCAAACATATGCGATGATTGCGGCGATGAGCAGAATAACAACCACTGCCAAGCTGATGACAAGTATATGCTGCCACCAGAAGAACGGATAAATGATCCTCTTTTGGTTTTCTTGCCATGTGGAAACATCGGGAGCAGCCATAAAAATCAGTGCTCCCGCGCATCCTACTAACCCACAAAAGAGCACCAAAAGCGTCCGGTTATCGCGTGGAATGCGCAACCGTCTCAGCATTTGCATCACTCAATACGCGTTCATATCGCGCCGCAGAACCGTTTGCAGCACCGTGCGGATGATGATCTTAATATCCAACCACAGCGACCAGTTCTCGACGTACCACAGGTCATAACTCGTGCGATCCGCAATCGACGTATCGCCGCGCAAGCCGTTGACCTGTGCCCATCCGGTCATGCCCGCTTTTTCGCGGTGACGCTCCATATAACGCGGGATCATCTCGCGGAACTGCTGCACATAAACCGGGCGCTCCGGTCGCGGACCGACAAGGCTCATTTCACCGATGAACACGTTGATCAACTGCGGGATTTCGTCCCAATTCGTCTTACGCATAAACGCGCCGATGCGCGTCACACGCGGGTCGCCGGGGGTTGTCCAGCCGGGTCCGTTCTTTTCGGCGTCACTGCGCATCGAGCGGAACTTGATCATATGGAATGGGCGACCGTCTAAGCCCATGCGTTCTTGTGTGAAGAATACCGAACCGGGCGAACTCAACTTGATCACGATTGCCGTCAGCAGCATTATTGGTGACAGCACAATCAACCCGAACGATGCGCCGATGATGTCCAGCCCGCGTTTGAGGCTGAGTTTCCACCCGCGCAGCGCAATATCGCGCACGGTGATCAAGGGCGTGCCGCCGAGGTCATCGACGCTCAGGTCGCCCGCCATGTACGCGAACATGTCCGGGTAAACTTTAATATCCACGCGCCCGCGCTGGCACAGCGTAATCAAATCGACCAGTTCATCGCGCTGAGGCTCAGGAATGGCGATGATCACCTGATCGACCTTGTACGTATCAATGATCGCCGGGAGTTCTTTCGGCGATCCAATATACGGCACACCGGGATAAGGCTGTGGCTTGCTTTTCGGATTCACCGGAATCGCGCCGATCACGTTGTAGCCCAATTCCGGGCTGCTCATGATCCGCTTGGTGATTTCGCGCGCAATATCGCCCGCTCCGACGATCAGCAGATTATCGCGCTCAACACGGGTCAGGCGCAGAATTCGGCGGATCGCGCGGTGAAACTCACGTCCAGCGATCACGAGGATCGCGCTGAAAATCCACACATAAAAGAACAGGCTGCGCGGATAATCCACCGCGTCATATAAGACGCTGCGCAAAAACAAATCTTGCAGCGAATTCACGATCAACGCGCCAATCGTCACCGAACCAAGCAGATTACGCGCATGGTCAATCCGGCTGATCGCACGCCGCATGTGATAAAAACGGGAAAGATAAAAGATCACCATGATCGTGCCAACGTGCAGCACAATCGTGGGGATATACATCATCAGCGGCGGTTGGCTGAAGGGAATATCAAAAATCGGCACGGTTTCGCGGGCATAATACGCCAGCACAAACGCTGCCGTGAGCATAGCAGCATCAATCAGCAGCAGCAGCCCCCCCATCAGGGTTCTTGCCTGCCGTGAACGACGTGCATTTCGCGCAGCGATCAACCCTTGGCGCTTGCGGCGATCGTCTGCGATGAGGGGTGTCGCACTTCCTGCCACAGCGCCCGCCCACCTTTGATCATCAGTCCGAGCATAATGGCTGCGTGGAGCGGCAGCGGCGTCGTCCGTCGGTAGTGCTTGCGGTAGAAGATCAGCATCGCGCGCCAAAACTCGAACTGCGCCCGTTTGCTCTGACGGCTCGCCGCCCGCTTCACGTGTTTGACGGTCACTTGGGGATGGTAAATGATCTTCCATCCCGCGTTTTTGATGCGAAACGCCCAATCGAGGTCTTCTCCATACATGAAGAATGTGCTGTCGAGCAAGCCGACCTGCGCAATTGCTTCGCGTCGAACTTGCATATACGCCCCGACGACCGAATCAACTTCTGCTTCTTGGTCAGGGTCAAGATAACTCATATTATAACGCGCGAACGTGCTGCTGTTTGGAAACAGCCTCGACAACCCTGTGAAATGATACAAACTCACCAGCGGAGTCGGAAATCCCCGGCGGCACGCTTTATCGAGCGAACCATCCGGTAAGATCAACTTGCAGCCGGATGCGCCGACATCTGGGCGCGTGTCCATCCATGCCACCATCTGACATAAGCCATCAGGCGGCACTTCCGTATCCGGGTTGAGCAGAAGCGCGTAACGCGGCGCTTCGGCATCTAGCCGCCCCGCCGCATGATAACCGAGCGCTTCTAAGCCGACATTGTTTCCCGCAGGGTAGCCCAAGTTTTCGGCACTGCGGATCAACTCCGCCTGTGGAAATTCTGCGGCGACCATATCGGCGCTGCCATCGGTGGACGCATTATCGACCACGAGGACGCGAAAGGTGAAATCGCCGGTGCTGGCGAACACCGTTTGTAAGCACGTCCGCAGCAGATCACGCGTATTCCAATTGACGATGACAATTCCGAGGTCGGTCACGGTTTACCTTTCACAGCGCGGCGCATTGTACCACGAAACGCCGCCCAAGCTGCGTCATGAGAATGTGACACGGTGCGGCGCAGAAGGGTTGCATTTTCGTCTGGACATGATGAATGTCATCATGTAGGCTAGTCAAACCTCACCCCAGAGAACGCGAGCCATTCGCGGTATAATGCAAGAAAAGCGCCCGAATTGTTTGAATGTCACGGTTCAACCGTTAGAAACCGTCTGAAAAATCCCCTCACCCCCTGGTAAACGAGGAGAGGGGGAACCGTGAGCCTGTTTTTGTCCCTCTCCTCGCCTGCGCAGCAAGCAGGGTGAGGGGGCATAAAGCGAATATTCAAACGGCTTCTTAGTTTTTGAGGATTGTATTGTATGAAAGAGTTCGCCATCGTCATAGGTGTGCTTGCCCTTGTGATTATGGGCGGGCTGGCGTTCATCTTGACCAACGCTAACACCGTTCAAGCGATGCAGGTCGATCTCACATCATATCCGTTTCCGGTAACCATCGCCGGTTTGAGCACCATGATTGTACGGCTGACCAATCCTGATGGGTCGCCCGTCAATGGAGCATCGTGACATGATGCCAGAGCTTGACCGCCCTGCCGTATTCGTAGGTGATGCCACCTATGAAGCGCAGATGTACCTGTCAATGGCAGGTCCTTGGGTGTTTACGGTCAATGCGGAATTGGCGAACGGTACGCTCATCGAAGAACCGTATGCGATTTACGTCTATGCCGTCGGGCAGCCCGTCCCCGATACCAACGTCTCGACGGAATACCGCTCTGTCACCGAAGCCGCCCTTGCTGCTGCTGATACCGACCGCGAACTGCGGATTTTGATCCCTCTCGGCTCGGCGATGCAGATTCTTCAGCAGGAAGGCGACGAAATAATCCCCGAAGAAATCCGGCTTGCTCTTGATGGTCGCAACATTTTGGTCATCCAAAACGATGACATCATCGATCATCAAGTAGGACCGTATTTTGTCCGCGCGGGCGAA
>JAPKMU010000324.1 GCA_026645745.1 Anaerolineae bacterium
AGGGTCATGCGTGCTCTACTCAAGCGATGTCACGTATAATACTATGGTCTATCAAGGGACAAAAGCGAAAGGCTCAACGATGGGAAACGAAGACCCCAAGGCGCACAGCCGCGAACGTTTCAGCCAATTTGCGTATGGGTATGTCACAAGCGAGACGCACAGCAAAGGCTCTGATCTGGATCGACTGCTTGAAGTCGCCGCACCGCAGCCGGACTGGTTGGCGCTCGATATTGCGACGGGCGGCGGACATACCGCGCTCAAGATCGCGCCGCAGGTTCGGCAGATGATCGCCTCCGATTACGCGATCCCGATGTTGGAAGAAGCGCGCACGTTTATCACCTCAAAAGGCGCGCAGAATGTCGCGTTTGTTCCGGCGGACGCCGAAGCGCTCCCGTTTGCCAGCGGCGTTTTTGATCTGGTGACATGCCGAATCGCCGCGCATCACTTCCCAGACGTTTACCGCTTCGTACTCGAATCCGCGCGGGTGCTCAAACCCGGCGGTCGCTTCGTCGTTCAGGATCATGTGCTGCCTGAGGACAAATACGCGGCGGAATACATCGAAGCGTTTGAAGTGCTGCGCGATCCGAGCCATCACCGCGCTTATGATGAATCAAGCTGGCGCGGCATGTTTCTCGACGCCGATTTGACGGTCGATCACAGTGAAATTCTCAGCCGCGAAGCGAAAATGATCCCTTGGGCGGAGCGGCAGGGCTGCACGCCGGATGTGATCGAACGGCTGCAAGTGATGATGATCCAAGCGCCGCCGCTTGCCAGCGAGTTTTATCACATGAAATGTGCCGGAACAGCCGACGCGACTTTCCATCATGTCTATATCCTGATCGCCGGAACAAAGAAATAGCGTTCACGCACCGATCACGCTGAGAATCGCGTCAGCAGCGGCGGGAGCACCGCCTAAAGCGTGCATTTCGTCAGCGAGTGCGCGTGCATTTTCCAGAACCTGTGCATCCGTCGCCACTGCGCGGATTCCGGTGAACAACGCTCCCTGCTTAACTTCGTGCGCCGTCAGGTTCAAGCCGACTTTCGCTTGAGCCGCGCGGCGTGCTTGACCCCGTTGATCGGCGGCATGTGGGACGATCACCTGTGGAACGCCGTAACGCGCCGCCCAATGGGTTGTTCCCATGCCGCCGTGATGCGCGATTACCCGCGTGCGGGGGAGCACATGCGCGAAATCAACCCAGTTGAGCAGACGAGTCGCCGGGGGGAGTGCTGCCTTGAGCGCGGCTTTTTCGTCAGCGGTGTAGGGATGCCAGCCGATAGCCACAATCGGGATCAAGCCGCTGCGCGCCATCGCCTGAGCCGCCCAACTGAAAAAGCCCAACTCGCCCGCAAACGTCGTGCCGAGCGTAACCAAACCGAGCGGCGCATCAACCGGGATCGCGTCCAGCCACGCTGGAGGCGGATCGGATGGCGTATCAACCAAGCCGCCGACGAAACGGTTTTGCGGCAGCAGGTTGAAGTGATACTCGTCCTCTTGATGCCATGTGCTGCAAAAATAACTCACGTGCAGGTGAGGACTGAGGATCGAAGGGGTTGCGCCTTCTGAGAAGTTTTCGCCGGATACGCCGAAGCGCTCCATCAAGGCTTGCACACGCTGGCGGCTGTCCGCGCCGAGCGTTTTTTGAACCGGAAACAACCCGTCTTCATCGAGTGCTTGATTTGCCGTCCAGCCGCACACGATCAACGGAATGTGCAGCGCTTCGGCGGCAATCGCGGAAGCAGTCAAAAATGGATCGGTCAGAATCGCGTCGGGCTTGCCTTGTTCCGCCGCCAGACTCAAGAGCGCTTCAACCCCTTCCGCGACTAGATCAACGGTGAGCCACGTATCGAGTGCGCGGCGGTAGCGGAGCATGACCGCTTCTTGCGGCGGCATCGTTGTGAGATCAGGAACAGGCGGCGGGGGCCACAACCACCCCGTCCGGCGGATCGGCGCGAACGGCAGACCGAGGCGCGTCACCGCCGCGCTTAACGGCGGTTCGCTCACCCATGTGACTTCATGACCACGCTTTTGAAGTTCTTGAACGGTCTTTGAAAACCCGCCCCAATCCGTATGACTAAACAGCGGTGCGCTGACCGCCCAAAAACGTGCCATTACGGGGTTTTCTCCAACCATGTTGGCGTGATCTTCGCTTGAGGCATATGCAGCATGGCGTAGAACTTATGCGCTTCATCCCATGCGCTCGACGCTCCCACGCGATCACCGGTGCGGGCGCGCAGTTGGCTGCGCAAGTAGAGCAAGTCCGCCAACCGCCGCCGCGCTTCGGCACGGCGCGCCAACAAGATCGCTTCGTCAAGCGGGGCGCGCATCCCCTCCAAATCGTCGGTGAGCAGTGCGGCGCGTGCTTGAGCGGTTAGTGCGGCGATCAATACATCCTGATCTTCGCTGATGCGCCCCTGTGCCAGCGCTTCCTCGATCAACGTGAGGGCTTCGCGGGGTTCGCCTAACGAAAGCAGGGTGTTGGCAAGGTTGACCTTAAATGCTGCCGCCCAATACGGATATGCAGCCGGATCAATCATGTCAAGCGCGGTGCGGTGATGCGTGACCGCATTGTGGTATTCGCTCAACGAATCGTATGCCAACCCTAGATTATCCGTTTGTACGGCGGCTTGTAGGGTCATGCCCAACTGCTGACTAATCCGTAATGCGCGCTCTAATGTGGCGATAGCGCGGCGCGGTCGTCCGACGAGGATCAAGAACCAACCATAATTGCCGCACCGCGTCGAGTCTGCGGGTTTATCGTTGGTTTTCTCGGCAATCTGGATCGCTTCGCTGTAAAAAGCGTCTGCCGATTCCGCGTCACCTGTTTCGGCATAAGCGTTCGCCGCGTTTGAAAGGACAAGCCCGCGTGTCGCAAGATCGGCTCTGTCCACTTTATTGAGGATCAAGAGTGCTTGTTCGTAATCTTTCAGCGCGCGGGCGGACGCACCCATCGCTTTGCGCAAGTTGGCGATGTCGCAGTACAAACGCGCGATCTGAGTATGCGCATTTTTATCCTCATAGATCGCAAGCGCGGTTGTCCATTCGTGGAGGGCTTGCGCGTTCTGTCCGTTTTTCTGATAAATCAACCCTAGATCACGGCGGCACTGGGCGACTTCCAGCGAATCGTCGAGCTTCTGCGCGCCTTCGATGGCGCGGGCATACGTCGCCGTTGACGAAACGAAGTCGCCGCAGTCCGCTTGCGCGGCGGCAAGCGCTCGCAGTATGTCGATTTGTTCGCGGGTGACGTGATCTTGCGGCTGCGTGCTCAACGCGGCTTGGAGATGCGGCAGTGCTTCGGGACTGCGCCCGGCAGCGCGAAGGGCTGCGCCTAATGCGCCGCGTGCAAGTGAGTCGAGGTTGCCGGGATCGACCAACAGAACCGGAGGATCAACTGGTGAGGGGGCGGGCTGCTCCAAGCCTTTGACGGCTGCCTCTGCATACGCCAGCGCATTTTCTTCATCGCGCAAATACATCGAGGCGCGGCTGAGGACGGTCTGCGCGAGAACATACGTCGGCGTGGGGTGTTCAGGATCAAACAGACGCGCGATTCGCTGAAGGTGAGCGCGCGCATCAAGAAAGCGCCCTTCGTCAAGGGCGCGCACACCCAAAACGACGCCCCAATGCCGTTCAAACAGGTGATAATGAAACTGCTCCGCTAAGGTGAGCGCACGCTGGATCAGATGCAGTCCTTCCGCTTCTTGACCCAACACCGTGATCGCTTGACCGAGCAGCCCGAAGAAGTAACCGCTCAATTCGAGATCGCTGGATGCGCCTAATTTCGGGAGTGCATCGCGCAGCAGGTGAGCGGCGTAGCTGGCGTTGCCATCGCGCAGATACAAGTCCGCTAAACTGCCGAGCGCGCGACCTTCCGCGCCGTTCATAAACGGAGCATTGGGGGCGGCTTTCGCGGCATTGAGCGCTGATTCGTAAGCGGCGCGTGCGGCATTGATATCGCCGCGCCCTTGTTCGACGACGCCAGCGGCAAAATCCATATATGCCAGATGCGCGCCGCGCATCGTTGATGCGCTGCCAAGCGTGCGCATTTCGTTCACAAACTGCGCGGCTTCGTCAAAGCGTTGGAGGCGTACCAGCGTTTCGGAACGATGCAGCGCGGCGCGTGTGACGGCTATCAACATCGTCCGCTCTGCGGGTCGTGCCAGTGCCAGCGCGTGATCGAAGTGTTCGAGGGCAAGCGGATAATTTTCTGCGAACTTAGCGATTCGTCCGGTCGTGATCGCCTGTTGAAAGCCGCTGTCACCCCCGCCACCGCGCAGCACCCCGGCGAGTCGTTCTCCCCACGCCGTCATGAATGTTTCCTCTCGGCAGGAAGTTCGTACAATTCCAACAAGACGCCGCCTGTCGCACGCGGATGAACGAAGGCATAGCGCGTTCCATCCGGGCGGGCGCGCGGCGCATCATTGATGAGTTCGATATTTTGCGCGCTGAGCTGCGCAAGCGCGGCGGCGATGTCCTCAACCTCAATACACAGGTGATGCAAGCCTGCGCCCTTCTTTGCCAGATATTTGGCAACCCCGCTGGTTTCGGTGAATGGTGCAATGAGTTCGATCTCGCTGTCACCCACAGGGAGAAACGCGATATCGACTTCCTCGCCCTCGTTGTGTTCGACATGCTGAAGGGGCAGCCCAAGCGCGTCACGCCAGAATTTCAGCGCCGCGTCCACTTCTTCTACTACGATTGCAATGTGATTAATCTTAATAGGCGGCATTTGATTACTCCACGCTGACGCGCATCATTATATCGCGTCTTGAACGCCGCGCAGTCCTGAGAGTTTGATGGGTATGGACACGGATCAGCGCGCTATAATTGCTAGCACAAACTCGATTTACGTTTTCTGAGAGGTTTATACGAATGGTGCAGCACGATTCAACAGAACTCTTTTTGCCTGTTTTGACCGAAGAACATGAAATGCTTCAGCGCACCGTGCGTGATTTTGCACAAAAAGAGATCGCGCCAATCGCTGCCGAACATGATGAAACGGGCGATTTTCCGTTGGAAACAGTGAAGAAGCTCGGCGCGATGGGCTTAATGGGAATCGAAGTACCGGAAGAATACGGCGGGGCGGGCATGGATGTGTTCGCTTACGTCCTGACGATGATTGAAATCGCCAAAGTCGATGCCAGTCACAGCACTATCGTCAGCGTGAACAATTCGCTGTACTGCAACGCGCTGACGCAGTTTGGTTCAGAAGTGCAAAAGCAGAAATATCTCGCCCCTGTTGCCGGAGGCGAAAAGATCGGCGCGTACAGCTTGACCGAACCGATGAGCGGCAGCGACGCCGGAACCATGCAAAGCCGCGCCGTACTCAACGAGGCAGGGACGCATTACGTGATCAACGGTCGCAAAAGTTGGGTCACGAGCGGACCGGTTGCGGATTACGTGCTGCTGTTCACGATGACCGATCCCGAACAGAAGCATAAAGGGGTATCGTGCTTCATCGTTGAAGCGGATCACCCCGGTTTTATTCGCGGCAAGAAAGAACCGAAACTCGGCATTCGCGCCAGCGCCACCAGCGAACTTGTGTTTGAGGACTATCAAGTTCCGGTCGAAAACATGGTCGGCAAGCGCGGCGATGGTTTCAAGATTGCGATGGCAGTACTGGACGCGGGGCGCATCGGAATCGCATCACAGGCGCTCGGTATCGCGGAATCGGCTTATGAAGCGGCGGTGCAGTATGCGCGTGAGCGTCAAGCCTTCGGCGGACCGATCGGGCAGCTTCAAATGATCCAGCAGAAAATCGCGGATATGAAAACCCGTCTCGAAGCCGCACGTTTGCTGATCTACAACGCGTGTGCCGCAAAAGAACGCGCCAAGCGGAACGGAGGACGTTACACCACCGAAGCGAGTATGGCGAAATTATTCGCCAGCGAAGCCGCTATGTTTATCACCGACGAAGCGGTGCAGATTCACGGCGGGATGGGCTACAGTAAAGAACTGCCGATTGAACGGTATTACCGTGATGCGCGCATCACACGCATCTACGAAGGCACAAGCGAAATTCAGCGCATGGTGATCGCGCGTAACGAATTGGGGCTGCGCTGATGACCGGAACGATGCGCGCCGCCGTCTTGACCGGACACGGCGGCATTGAAGTCCTTGATGTGATCGATACCCTGCCGATCCCTGAACCAAAGCGCGGCGAGGTTCGCTTACGGATGCGGGCGGCGGCGCTCAACCGCCTTGATGGAGCGGGCGAAATCGACGCACTAGGCGAAAGCGTGACTCAGTTCGCGGTCGGGGATCGCGTGAGTATCAATCCAACGCTGATCGATGCCGAATCGCTGCTGATGGCGGGCGACGAAAGCGCGATCTTGAACGCGCCGATCATGGGTGAACATGCTCCCGGCGTTGCCGCGCAGTATGTCACGCTGCCCGCGCGCAACCTGTTCAAAATGCCGGATCATGTCACGTTTGAAGAAGCGGCGGCGGCGGGCTTGGTTTATGTCACCGCGTGGAACTCGATGATCACGCGCGGCG
>JAPKMU010000325.1 GCA_026645745.1 Anaerolineae bacterium
GTGTTCGCACGGCGCGCACATTAGTCGTAAATGGTGCGCTCCCTGTGACTGCCGGGGAATGGACAGGCTACAACGCGGGTATCCGCCGCCTTGATGTGCTTTCTTCGCTTAACGGACAACCGCTCGATCAGGGGATTGAATCAGGCGTGGAACTGAACGCGCTCCTCAATACCTTGAGTGTTGGGCAGATGGTGACCGTCGAATTTGTACGCCCTGTGACTGATGGTGACGTGCCGATTTACGGACAGGAATCATGCGACGCGCCGCAAAATGGAGTCGCCAACTGCCGTGTTACGTTTGAGTTAGGGACGTTTCCCGGTAATGACTTCCTCGCGTCTTTTGCGATCAGTTTTTTCTCTGGGCTGGTGGTGTTGGGCGCAGGTGTTTTCGCGTTTTTGATGCGTCCTCAGCAGACGGCGGCACGTCTATTGGCGGTGCTTTCGGCGCTGACAGCCGTATTTCTCGGCGGCTTTTTCGACTTCGACACCACCTATGCCTATGATGCGGTGTGGTTGGTCGCGCTCACGCTGATTGGCGGCGCGATTATGTCGTTCTCGCTGGTGTTTCCGGTCAAGCATAATCTTGTTTACCGCACCCCCAGCGCGCGCTGGATGCCGTTTGCCGCGTCCGTCTTGGTCGCTGTGGCGCTTTCGTTGGTACATCGGAATCCACCTAATCCGTCTTTTCAGTTGTGGACGCCCGTGTTAGCCGTCGCTTGGACGGCGTTAGGGTTGATCGTTTTCGTTGTGATGCTCGTCAACCGCCGCCGCCATGCGCAAACAAGCATTGTCCGCGATCAATGCAATACCATGTTGATCGGGTTCGGGCTGGCGATGGTCTTTGCCTTATTGTTCTTCATTAACGGGCTGACGCGCAGCCTGTTCGGCAGCGATCTTGTGCCGCTCAATGTTGCGGCGGCGACTCCGCTGTTGATCCTGCCGATCTTGAGCATCGCTTACGCGGTGATCCAGTATCGCTCGACCAATACGGATCGCATTTTGACGCAAACATTCACCTACGGGCTGATGTTGTTCGCGTTGGTTATTGGCTACTTCCTCATCGTGCTGAGTTCGAGTTTGTTGGTTCGCCGCGTGGTGGCAGCCGATGATCCGGTATTCATCGCGGCGATCATTTTCGGGTTAGCGGTGCTTTTCCTTCCGGTGCGCAACGCCATCCAGCGGCGCATCGACGCGGTTTATTTCCGGCGGCGAATTCAGAATCAGCAGTATTTGGAAACCTTCAGCCAGCAGGTGAGTTCGTTGGTTTCCGTGTCGGACATTGTGCGCGCGTACCAGCGGCAGCTTGATGAAGCGGTGCATCCCACCAGTGTGTTTGTGTTCCTGCCAGACCGCCAAACCGGAGATTACGCCGCTTCGGTGGATGCAGGCTCAAGTACGGATGTGCGCTTTACGCCGGACAGTCCGCTTATCACGTACTTGAGCGGTGCGGACGAACTCTTGATGCTTGACTCGCAAGCGGCATGGACTCCCGAAGTTGTCAGCGAAAAATCACGGCTTCAAATTCTGCGGGCACGCGTGCTGGCGGGGCTGCGCGGTTCAAACCGCTTGAATGGTTTCGTCTGCATTGGTGCTCCCCGCAGCGGGACGAGTACCTATACCTTTGAAGAAACGCGCTTTATTCAAACGTTGACGACGCAAGTTGGCGTTGCCATTGAGCGCGCGCTCGTCATTGACTCGTTGGAACGCCGTGTGCGCGAACTTGACGTGTTGAGCCAAGTTTCGCAAGCCGCGAACTTCAACGTCGAATTTGATGCGCTCCTTGAACTCATCGTGAACCAGATGAGCAAGCTGATTGATGCGCCATACGTCTATATCACGCTGCGCGAACCAGCGTCGAACGAGATTTATCACGCATTTTTCCTTGAAGGCGATGAGCGTGACCGTTCGCGCGAAAACCGCCGCTGGAGTTTGGGGCGTGACTTGTTCAGCGACGTGATCCGCACGGGGCGGATGGTGCGCGTGACCAACTACGCCGCCGAAATGGCACGGCGTGGTACACGCGGCGACTATCCACAGTTTGAAGACCCGGCGATGCGCGCCTTCGTCGCTGTGCCGATGAACGCGGGTTCTGGTGTGTTAGGGGTGCTGGCGGTGGGCACACCTGAAGACGGCGTTGAGTTCAGCGATGAGCAGGTTAAATTCCTCACAGACGTAACCGCGCTCGCGGCGACCAGCATTGATAAAGCCCGTCTGTTCGGTGAGACGAACGCACGTGCGCGCCAGCTTCAAGCGCTCAACGACATCAGCCGCCAGATCGTGGCGAGCGAAGCGAAACTAGAAGAACTGCTTAACCTGATCACCGGCAGCGCGACGACGATCTTGAATGCTGAAGCCGGATCGCTTCTGCTCACAGCGGACGACGGCTCACGCGATCTTGTGTTTCGTGTGGTGATCGGCGGATCGGGGGCTGACCTTGTTGGCGTGCGCCTGACCGCTGGAAAAGGCTTGGTCGGTGAAGTTGCATCACTTGGCAGACCGATCATCGTCAACGATGTGAAAACAGATGTGCGTTGGAGCGGTGAACTCACCAAAGGTTCGTTCAATACCAAGAACGTGCTCGCCGTGCCGTTGAATACATCGGACGGTGTGATCGGCGTGCTGGAAGTGCTGAACAAAGTCGAAGGACGCTTCACGGCGGACGACGTCGAACTGCTGACGACGTTTGCAGGTCAGGCAGCCGTCGCCATCGAAAACGCGCGCTTGTTCCAACAGACCGACCTCGCGCTGACCGAACGGGTAAGCGAACTTGAAACGCTCGAACGCATCGACATCGAACTCACTCGTTCGCTTGATCTGTTCAAGGTCGCTGAAATCACCGTAACATGGGCGATTGAGAACAGCAGCGCAACCGCCGGAATGCTCGGTCTTGTTGCTGGTGATCCCCCCGCGCTGCATCTGATCTATGCAACAGGCTACGAGCATGAAGATTTCCCTGAAGGTACGGAAGGGGATGTCTTGCCGCTCACACGCGGGATTGCCAGCCGTGTGCTGCGCACCCGTCAAGCGGAAGTCGTGCCAGATGTGAACATCGACCGCGACTATATACCGAGCTTGCGCGGCGCGATTAGTCAGATCACCTTACCGATGCTCTCCGGTAGGACGGTGAACGCGCTCCTGATTTTGGAAACCAACCGCGAACCGCGGTTGCGCTTGGCGGATATGCCTTTCTTGACGCGCTTGACCGAACACGCGAGTATCGCCATCGTCAACGCGCAGTTGTACGCCGAAATCACACGTGCGAATCAATCAAAGAATGAATTCGTCTCGTTTGTGGCGCACGAACTCAAGAACCCGCTGGCGGTGATTCGCGGTTATTCTGATGCGATGCTCGGCTCAATGGCGGCTGCAATGAGCGATCAACAGCGGCTGGGGTTCATCGCAACGATCCGCAGCACTGCCGACCGCATGACGACGCTTGTGAGCGACCTCAACGACGTGACCAAGCTCGAAACGAACAACATGCGTATGCAGATCAAACCGATGGATTTCCGTGCGGTGATCGAGGAAACGGTGAATCCATTCCGCAAGGCGATCAGCGAGAAAGATCAAACGATCTCAGTCGAGGTTGAAGACGCGATGCCGTTGGTGAACGGTGATCATGATCGCCTGATTCAAGTGCTGACTAACCTCGTGAGCAACGCGCACAAATACACGAAAGCGGGCGGTACGATCACCGTCAGCGCGATGGTGGACGCGGAACTACGGGATCGGAAAGGTCATCCGCTTCCGGCGATGCTGCATGTCCGCGTGAGCGACAACGGGATCGGGATGAGCGAAGATGACTTAAGCAAGCTGTTTAAGCCTTACTTCCGCTCGGAAAACGAAGATGCCCGCGCACAGCCCGGAACAGGTTTAGGCTTGACGATCACTCAGGGGATTATCCGCCAGCACGGCGGTGACATCTGGGCGGATAGTACGATCAATCTGGGGACGACATTCCACTTCACGCTGACGCTGGCTCAAGAAGTCGTGGGGAAATAAAAAATCTTCATCCCCCCGAGCCGCTTTCCTCACCCCCCAGCCCCCTCTCCATCGCAAGCGATAGAGAGGGGGAGCAGTACATCAGCGCAAGCGATGGCGCGGGGTGAGGATATTTTCGCTTTTAGCTCAGGTGAGGGAGAATCTGCGCCAGCAGACGATCCTTCGGTTGGTAGCCCATCATGCGTGCGACCGGTTTCCCGCCCTTGAACAACAGCAGCGTCGGGATGCTCATGATCCCGTATTTCATGGCGAGTTCGGTGTTCGCATCGGTATCCAGCTTACCAACACGAATCTTGCCCTGATATTCCTCAGCAATCTGCTCAACCAGCGGGGCGATCATGCGGCACGGACCGCACCATTCCGCCCAGAAGTCGATCAGTACCGGCTTCTCGCTCTTGATCACATCGCTGTCAAAGTTCTTGTCGGTGATTTCGAATGTGTTCGCGCCCATCGCGTGTCTAAGCTCCTTCTTTCTTTACCGTCAACCTGTTGCGTGATATGCTAATCACGGCATCTGTTCGATGTCAATACGACTCCGAAAAATCGAAGTGCGCCATGAATTCAGACGATACCAGTTTACCTGAACTTACCCGCCGTCAAGAAGAAATTTTATCGTTGATCGTGCGGGCGTATACGCAGCACCCGGAGCCGGTGAGTTCCAAATATCTGGTGGAAACATTCAGTTTATCCTACAGTTCCGCGACTGTCCGCAACGAAATGGCAGCGCTGGAAGAACTGGGGTATATCACCGCGCCGCATACCAGCGCCGGACGCATCCCTACACAGAATGGCTACCGCTATTTCGTCGGACGGCTGATCAGCCCGACTGAGCTTACCCTGCCGGATCAAGCGCATATCACCGAAAAGCTGCAAAGCACCCCGCTTGCGACCGAAAATTGGATGCGAATCATTGCGACGGTGCTGGCGCGCACCTCGCAGAGCGCCGCACTGGTCACGCCTCCAACCGGGGAGACGAGTCTGTTCAAACACATCGAATTGATCAGCATTCAAGGGCGGCTGATTCTGCTCGTTTTGGTGCTGCAAGAAGGCTCGGTCCATCAGCAAATGCTCACGCTGGCTGAGCCTGTCCCGCAGCCGCGCTTGAGCGAAATTGCGGCGCTGATTAACTCGGTTTGCGGCAGCTTGAACGCGACAGATGTCCGCATGAAGGGAATCACACTGCCGCAGTTGGATCGTGAAATTGTCGATGTGGTCGCGGACTTGATGGAGCGCGCCGGAAACGGACGCACGCGCACGATCTACCGCGACGGATTAAGCGAGATCATCGGCGCATTCCCGAACAGTGAAGGCGCGCAGCAGGTGATCCGCGTGTTAGAAGAACGGGCTTACTTGAACCTGATCCTTGACGAGATTCTGTCGCCGTCAAGCACGACGAATTCCGTACAGGTGATCATCGCGGGCGAAGGACGATGGGAACAACTCCGCTATCTCACGTTGGTGATCAGCCGCTACGGGATTCCCGGTCAGCTAAGTGGAGCGGTGGGCGTGGTTGGACCCACTCACATCAATTATGGGCGGGCGATCAGCGCGGTGGGGTATGTCTCCAGTTTGATGACGAATATGCTCAGTGCCGCGTATGACCATCCCCGATCACTGCCCGATTCCGATTAACGTGAGTTCTCGAATCGCGGTGTCTTTGCGGTTAATTTCTACGTTTCTTCCGTTGTTTTAACGCGATTCTATTACAGCCCGACTACACTACGCTTCAGATACGTCGGAGTGCGGTGCATAACCGCATGCTTTTTTGTGTCAACGAAAGGGAGGAGGCGCTGCGTGAGCAAGGATGACATGCAGACAAACGGCGACAAGTCCGCAGCCGACTCGTCGTCCGCCCCCCAGCAGGGGAGCGCGAACGGCGACACCACATTTACAGCGGAGCAGGTCGAAGCGCTTCAGGCGCAGATCGTCCAATTCCGCGATGGTTGGCAGCGGGAACGCGCCGAGTTTGCGAATTTCAAGCGGCGCATCGAGCGCGAAACGAAAGACACCTATCAGAATGCGTCGGCAGACGTGTTAGCGGCGATGCTGCCGGTGCTGGATGATTTTGATCGCGCTTTAGCAAACGCACCCGAAGATTTAACCGCGCATCCTTGGTTTGCGGGTGTGAGCGCGATCCAGCGTAAGTTTGTTAAGGTACTGGAAGACTTCGGCGTAATGCCGCTTGACCCGACCGGAACGACTTTCGACCCGAATTTGCATCAAGCGATTGGGATGGAAGACGTGGAGGGTGTTCCCAGCGGTCAGGTGACGAAAGTTGAGCTTCGCGGCTACATTGTGGGTGATCGCGTCCTTCGACCGGCACTTGTCCGCGTGAACCGGTAAATCGGGGCTGGTTAGGAAAATCAAGAGGAGATAGGCAAGATGGGTCGGATTATTGGTATCGATCTGGGTACGACGAACTCGGTTGTCGCAGTCATGGAAGGCGGCGAACCTGTCGTCATCCCCAGTTCTGAAGGC
>JAPKMU010000326.1 GCA_026645745.1 Anaerolineae bacterium
GGGAACTTGTACCAAGCGGTACGCTGCCGTGTGCGATTCCGGGAATTTAAGAAGCCATTCGGATATTTGCTTGCGGTTCCCCCTCTCTATCGCGTGCGATGGAGAGGAGTACTACGGCGCTTCGAGTATCTCCACATTTTCCGGCGTCACATCGATCACGCACGGTTTGCCTTTATCGGCGCTTTGCGCGTGATAGCGGCGCATCATGCCGAGCAGATGACGGTGTTTCCACTGGTTGAGCAGTCCTCCCGGCGTCCAACTGTAGCGGAGCGCTGCCTGTATCATAAATATTCGCTGCGCCGCGCCGTCGAGCCGGACAACCGCTTTCCCGGTGATGCGTAAAATCCGGCGGTCTTGCGGATCGCGCTCGTTTTGCAGCAGCACACTAACACGCGGATCGGCGGCGGCTTCGCGGGCGGCGAGCGTCCAATCAGCAGTGCCGAGCCAAACATGCCCGTTCACATAAGCGAAATAAATCGAAGTCACGCTTGGGCGACCGTTGGCGGAAAGCGTCGCGATACGGGCGACTTTGGCGCGGCGCAAAATCTCCAGCGCGGCGGGATCAGTGATCTGCATGATTGCCTTCCTCGTGGAGTGTGCCGTAATCCCATGCGACGGTTTTCGAGGGGGTAAGCGCAAACCATTTGAACCCAAGTCGCGCTTGCGGCGGCGGATCGACCGGGTGGATGTGACCGCGCACGTATAAAGCGCGCAGATCGAAGAAATGGATTCCTTCATCGATCAGCAGCACAACTTCGGCGGACTCGGCAGGCGTTTGCGCGGCATTCTGCGGGATGCCGACGAAATAGCATTCATCACGCCAGAGCACAGTGACGGGCTGCGCCATTGCGCCGTGTTCACCCGCAAATGCGAGGCAAGCACGCGCGCCGCGCTCCAAAAGGTCATGCGCTTGATCAAACGTGATGTTTCTCGAAATCCGTGTCATCGATTCACCTCTACACAGGATGCACGACCCAGACATTCGGCTCAATGTATTCGACACAATCGGCTTCGCGGTCAACATGCGCCGGATTCAAACCGCCGGGGACGAGATACGCGCCGCTTTCAGGAAAAGGCATCCCGATTTCTTCTTCAAAGTCCGCGACACGCATCGCCACGCGCATCGAACGGGGGCACGGTTTGATGATCTTCCCGCCGATCCGCCAATGAGTACGCAGCCAAGGATCAAACGGCGCGCCATCCTCGCGCGTCCATGTGATGTAGCGCTCGATGGGCGTGAGCGGATACTGCGGTTTGTGATTTGGGCGCACGGGCGCGATCAACGCGGTTAAGCCGTGCTGCGCGGCGATGGTTTTCATGGTTTGAATGGCGATGCGGCTCAAGCCCGTGCCTTGATGATCCGGCGCGATACTGACCGAAAGCGCGCTTAACATATTGGTCGGTTCGCCCGCGTCCAAGCGCTCAAAACCGCTGGCGATTGCCCAATCCCATCCGTCATCCGGCAGCGTTTCAACAGGGCGATCCCAGAATACCGGAATGCTGTTGCCAACGAGCACCAAACGATCATCGGCGCTGTACCCTAGAAACTGAAATGCCGGGAGATCGGTATACAAGCGATCCCATAATTGGTTGCCGATATTGTCATTGAGTGCAATCGGATGCCATGCGCTGTGAATTACGGCTGCGACCTGTGCTTCTAAAGCTTCGGTCATTGGCTGTTCGGCAAAAGTGATGATTCGGATAGATGGGATTGCGGTGTCCATGATGCGTACTTCTCCGGCGGGATCGGGCAGTCTGCCGATTCAAATGGCAAGTAAATCTTGATATTCGGGATGGCGCTCGATATAGCGGGCGACATACGAACACGCGGGGATTACTTTCAGGTTTTCCTCACGCGCATAGTTTAACCCGCGCTGCACCAATTGACCCGCGATTCCGCGTCCTTCGATAGGACTGGGAACGCCTGTATGGGTGAAGGTGATCACGCCGTCCATCAGGGCATAATCAAGTACGGCGAGATGACTTTCGACTTCAACTTGAAAGCGGTTTTCAGCCGTGTTGTGAATGATGGTCATCGTCATAGTCCATTTCCTTTGCATGATCTATACGGAGACTGCGCGGTGAATGTTGCGTGTTCATGATCGTGGACGACTCCCAAAAGCGCAATCTTGCCCCCACCAAAGTCTTGAAGAAATGTTAACATAAGCATGCTAGACTGCTTTGCAGCGTATCTACGCATCTCAAGGAGACAAAACCCAATGCGTAAACTGTTCGTGCTGTGCTTGATGGTGGTGCTGGCGCTCGGTGTGAGCGCAGTGGCGGCGCAAGATCTCGCAAGTGTTGATCCGAGCGGTCAAACGGTCGTATATTGGCATCAGTTCTCTGGTGCGCAGTTGGAAACGATGACGGCGCTCGTTGAATCTTTCAACAGCACCAATGAATACGGCATTACGGTTGAAGCGCTGGCGCAAGGCAGCTATAACGACATCGCCGAACTCATGAATGCAGCTATCACCAGCGGCGAACTTCCGAACCTCGTAGCGGGCTACGCCAACAATGCCGCCAGCTACGCGCTCGACAACGTAGTGGTTGACCTGAACGCATTCTTGAATGACCCGACCTACGGCTTGACGGCTGACCAGCTCGCAGACTTCAATACTGATCTGCTCACCTTCAACAGCCCGTCGGCTGAACCGTACAACGGCGCGCTTCTCGCGTGGCCTCACCAGTCGTCGGCTCAGGTGTTGGTTGTGAACCTCGACCTGCTGGCGGAACTTGGCTACGATGCGCCGCCCGCGACATGGGAAGAATTCCGCGAAATCGCGTGCGCCGCGTCTCAGTTGAGCGGTCCGAACGGTGAAGACGTGATGGGCTTCCCGATCACGACGGATGCCTCCGTATTTGAGACGATTGTCGCCAGCAATGGCGGTCGCATTTTCGACGGCACGGCGTATGACTTCCAGAGCGATGCGGCGATGGCAGCGTTCAATCTGTACAGCGACCTGTACAGCAACGGCTGTGGCTACATCCCCAGCGAACGCTTCATCGAACAGACGGAATTCGCGCTCGGTTTGAACCCGTTCTTCATCAGCAGCAGCGCGGGCTTCACGTTCATTCTTCAGGCGCTTCAGGACAACGGCGCGACCTTCAACTGGACGGTTGCGACCCTGCCGAGCAGTGCTCCTGAAACCCGCACCCTTCAGGTGTTCGTCCCCAGCATCATCATGATCGACAGCGCTCCGGAAGTGGAACTCGCGTCATGGCTGTTCCTCAAGCACCTCGTCACGGTGGAAAGCGCAGCGGCGTGGAGCAGCGGCACGGGTTACTTTAACTCCGTCCCGTCCACCAGCGAAATCATGACCGAAGAAATGTTCCCGAACCCGGCGCTGTTCCCCTACTTCAGCGCGGCGAACGCACTGGTCAATGACCCGGCGGTGACGCTCTACAGCGGTCCTAACGTGCCGTCTTACGGCTCGATTCGCGGTTTCGTCAGCGAAGCAATCGCCAATGTGACGAGCAATGCGATGGCTCCGGCAGATGCGGCGGCAGCACTTCAGGCTCAGGCAGAAGAAGCCCTCGCAGGCATGTAATACGAGCAGCAGCGAAGGGGACGGGCGTGATGCCTGTCCCCTTTTTGATTCCCCCACCTGTTAAAAAGCTGTAGCAATTTCCCAATTTGATTCAGTTTTCGCTTATTCTGTAGGCACAACAAGATGATGCGAAAAGGAAATCACCCCATGTTGAAACGTCGGATGCTGTTTCTCCTGCTGCTTGCCCTCCTGCTGATTCCCACCGCCGCCGCATCGATGCAAGAAGGCGGAAAAGGGGACGAAGTGCCAGTCGATGCTGGAGAGATTGATACAGAAGACTGGGTCGCGCTTGAAGGTGAAGGGATCACCGTCCAAGTACCGCCGACATGGATCGACATGAACGCGGACATCGACGAATTGATGGAGTCGCTCGGTGATGTCGAGTCCGATATCGACTTTGAATCGCTGATGGCATCGGTCGAAGCGCTCGGTGATGTGTACTTGCTGTTCGCCATGAATACGGATGCTTCCAGTGCCGAATTCACCACCAATTTGAATGTTGTTGGGTTAGATATTGGCGCGGCGCTGCCCATCGAAACGCTGCTGGACGCGAATCTCGATGCAATGCGCGCCACCATGCCGAACATCGAAGGCGAAATTATCGAGCTAAACGACGAAGAAGTTGGGTTTGTGACTGCATCGTATGAGCTGAATGGGTTGGATGTGGTTCAGGTGCAGTATTACTACGTGCGCGATACATGGCTGTACGTTGTGACCTTCACCACAACCGAAGAATTCTTTGAAGAACTTGAACCGGAATTTGCGGCGATTGCGGAAACGCTCGAAACCGAGAACGACTAACTACGCCGATTCTTCTTCAATGCTGACCCGGATCATCTCGGCGAGGTTATGCCCGATGATCCGGTATTCCTTCCCAACTTTTAATTGAACAGGTCCGTGAAACGGTGCAATGTGAATCACTTCGAGTTCTGTTCCGGGGATCAACCCGAGAGCGGCGAGGTATTCAAGCCGATCCGGTTCGCGGGTGCTGACGCGGGTAAGCGTGAGGATTTGTTTTTCCGGTGAATCGCTCAATGGGCGATCCTCCGGTTCGATGATCGTGCCGTCCGGCGCGGGGATTGGCTCACCGTGCGGGCAAACCATCGGGCAGCCTGACATTTGCCACATGCGCGTTTCTACGGCTTCACTCATCGCGGTGCTGAGTTCGTTCGCTTCTTCGTGGACTTCGTGCCAGGCAAATCCCATCACATTGACGAGAAATGCCTCGATGATCCGGTGACGCCGAAGCTGTTTCAGCGCTTCGCGCCGCCCTGCTTCGGTGAGTGCGATCCCGTGATACGGCTCGTGGAGCAGCAGCCCCAACTCGCGCAGTTTCGTCACCATGCGGTTAACCGCTGGAGCGCTGACATCCAGCAGTTCCGCCAATGCCGAAGTACTCACATACGCATGTCCGCCATCATGACGGACATGTCCACGCGTGCTGAGACGGTAAATCTCCGCGAGATAATCGCGTATGGTCGAGGTAATCCCGATTCCGCTCTCAGTCGTGGTGCTCATCCTATCATTTACCAACCGTGTTCAAGCCGTGCGATCAACCGTTCCGGCATATCGTACTTACGCATACGCTTCTGAACGGCGCTTACATTGTAAGCGATGCGGCGCGGCTCAAAAATCCCTCGCTCAGTATCCAAGAGCGCATAGGCGGCGTCAGGATTCGCGTCACGCGGTTGACCGACACTGCCGGGATTGATGATCTGCCGCCGTCCGTTAAGCTGGCGCTGCTGACGGTAAACAGGCATGATCGCTTCGGTATCACCTTGGTCGCTTACCATCTCGTAGATCACGGGTTGGTGCGTGTGACCGACGAGGCAGTAGGGTGTTTCAAAATGAGAAAAATTGATTGCCGCGATCAGGGGTTCAAGGATGTATTCCCAAACGGGTTCACGCGGGCTGCCGTGCGCCAGTGTGTAATCGCCCAAAACGAAGGTGGTAGGAAGCGCTTCGAGGTAAGCGATATTTTCTGGCGTAAGCGTTTCGCGTGTCCAATTAACAGCTTTGCGTGCATCCGGGTTGAACGTGCGAATGTCCAAGCGCCCTAATGCCGCCCAATCATGATTACCCGCCAAACATAAATGCGGCAGCGATCGCAGAAGCTCTACCGACTCATTCGGATCAGGTCCGTACCCCACGACGTCGCCGAGGCACCACACGTAATCCCACTGATTAGCGGCATCCTGCAAAACTTGTTCAAACGCAGTTAGGTTGGCGTGTATGTCTGAAATAATTAAGATACGCATGGATTCATGCCTGAATGGAGCGACGAGAACATACTACTGGAACCATTCTCATGATAACATGAATTGTCATCCGGCGTGATAGCCCAATTCATCAAGATTTCCCATAAGAAAGTGTAACACGCTATGCGTTCCGGCGAGACAGCCGCCCATCAGGGCGCAAAACAGGTGATCCTTGATGCTGCACGCGCCGCCGGGTGGGATGCGCAGCCCGAAGTGATCGGCGATGGTTGGCGGGCAGATGTGCTGGCGGCGCGAGGATCGGTCAAGATTGCGTTTGAGGTGCAGTGGAGCTTTCTTTCGTTGGAAGGCGCACTCGCGCGGCAGGATCGCTACGAGCGAGATGGTGTACGTGGATGCTGGTTTTTTCGGACGCCGCCCGCATGGATGCTCCGCGAGGGTGAAGCGGGGAGCGCTCCGACGCTCAAAGCATGGAAACGCCTTCCCCTTTTCCACTTATACCCGAATGCAACCGGCTCTTTCGCGGTTGAACTCAACGGTGTGGTGCATCCCCTGTTCGCGTTTGTCGCGTCGCTGCTTTCCAGCCAAATTCATTACTGTGGGATCGCCCGTGCCGCTGTTGGAACGCCTGTTACGGCTGCGGTGACGCTCTACGATGTGCGCTGCCCTGCATGTGGGCAT
>JAPKMU010000327.1 GCA_026645745.1 Anaerolineae bacterium
TTCACCTACACGATCAGCGATGGGAACGGCGGCACGGATACCGCAACCGTCACCGTCACGGTGGCGGGCGTAAATGATCCGCCGACAGCGGTTGACGACACGGCGACCACCAACGAAGATACCGCAGTGGCGATTGATGTCCGCGCCAACGACAGTGACCCGGATGCGGGACAAACGCTCTCGGTAGCCGCGGTGACACAGGGCGGCTTCGGCTCGGTGGCGATCACAGGCGGCGGCACGGGTGTGACGTATACGCCCGCGCTCAACCAGAGCGGCACGGATACCTTTAGCTACACGATCAGCGACGGGAACGGCGGCACGGATACCGCAGTCGTCACCGTCACGGTGAACGCGGTCAACGATGCGCCGGTCGCCGCCAATGACAACTACTCGACCGCCTTTGAAACGGCGATCACGGTTGGCGCGCCGGGTGTGCTGGCGAATGACAGCGACGTAGAAGGCAGCCCGCTCACGGCGGTGATTGCGACCAACCCGGCAAACGGCACGGTCACGCTGAACGCGAACGGTAGTTTCGACTACACGCCAAACGCAGGCTTCACAGGCGCGGACACATTCACCTACACGGCGAACGACGGCGGCACGAATTCAAACGCCGCAACCGTGCGGATCACCGTTGGCGCGCCGCCGCAGCCGCCGACCGCCGCCGGAGATACCTACAACCCGATCCTGAACACGCCGCTGATCGTCAACGCGCCGGGTGTTTTGGGCAACGATACCGACCCCGAAGGCGACACGCTGACGGCAGTCCTCGTCACCGATGTGGCGAACGGCACGCTCACGCTCAACCTGAACGGTGGATTCACCTACACGCCCGCACTCGACTTCCTCGGCGTGGACAGCTTCACCTATCAAGCGAGTGACGGCGTGCGTTTGTCGAACATCGTCACCGTGACGCTGCTCGTCACCGAAACCCCGATCCCGTCGCCGTCTGGCGACGCGATTTACCCAACGCCGACGCCGCTGGATACGCTGCACAGCACCTACAACTTCGCCATTCTCGATGTCGTGCTTGGCGGCGTGCCTGAACCGCTCCGCTACGGGGTGTTCGGTCGCCTGCTGGTGCGCGATGGGCGGTTGTTCGCTGAATACAACTACGGCGCAATCGGCAATCAAGGGTTGGTCGATCAAGGCATCATTCAGGCGATGGATATCTTCGCCGTGCCGGAGATCACCAGCTTCGCACCGGGAATCACAATCTGTATGAAGGGTCAAGGCACGCTCTATTACATGGCGGCGTCCGGTACACCGCGCGTCCCCGTGCCGCTGGCGACCACCGGCTACGAAGGCGGCTACACCTGCGGCGTGATCTACGCCCCCGGTACGGTCGTGCTGACGGGCGCGGGCGCAAGCGCATCTGCGACGCCCGGAGCGCCTGTGCTGACCGAATACGCAAGCTGCACGCTCCGTGCTGAATACCGTCTCAATATGCGCGCCGAACCCTCGCTCGGCAGCCCCGCGCTCGCCTTGATCCCGTACATGACGGAGATTCAGGCAACCGGGCGGCAGGGTGAATGGTATCGCGTGACCTACGACGGTCAGACCGGATGGGTCAGCGCCGATTACGTCAGCCCGCTGGGTCTGTGCCAGTAACTCACATTTTCCAGAACCACAAAAAAGGCGATCCCGAAATGGGATCGCTTTTTTGTTGACAAAAACCCGCAAATTTGTTCTAATTAGGTCGTCCAATCAGAAGTGCTTGAAGGAGAAAAACATGCAGCATCGTATCAATCAGATTCGTTTGCTTGTGAATGATTTTTCCGCCTGTTTCCGCTTCTACCGGGATGTGATCGGGCTGCCTATTGGGACAGGCACTGAAGACGATCCGACGTATGCCGAGTTCTTGCCCAGCAGTGAGGTTACGCTCGGGTTGTTCGGGCGGAGCGCAATGGCGGAAGTCGTCGGCGCAGGATCAAAGCCTGCGCATGCTGATGGGCAAGATGCGATCCTGCTGGTATTCGCGGTCGATAACGTCGATCAAACGGTTGAAGCGCTCAAGGCAAAAGGGGTGACGTTCGCCGCGCCGCCAACGGATCGCCCGGATTGGGGGATGCGCACCGCACACTTCCGCGATCCTGATGGCAACCTGCTTGAGATTTTCCATCCCCTCAAAGCTGAATAGCCGCGTTATCCGCTTGTGACCTGATGGGGCGGTTTGGCAACCGTCCCTTCTCTAAAACAATGCCTCGGCTGTCAGCAGTGTTTCACCGTGCATCGCCGCTTGAATCGAAGATGGCACGGCTGCGAGCGGCTGCGCCGTTGCAAACGCGAAATCCGCGCCGACCTCGCGTGCCAACATGCGCCCGCGTGCCAGTTGATCGCGCAGTGCGGCGAAATCCGCCTCCGCTTGATACACGAATTTGTCTTTGCACTCGATCAGGATCAGTCGTCCATCTAGCGCGCACACCAGATCGATCTCGGTCTTCAACCCGCCTTTTTCTGCGATCACACATGCATGCCATGTCAGGGATGATGCACGCTCGGCGTAATACAGGGCGGTCAGCAGCACGCTTAACGCGCCTTGTGTAAATCCGGTGCGGTAGACTGCATTTAGCTTATAGACGAACGTGGCGTCGAGTGGGAGCAAATTCGAGGCGGCGCAGGCGGGGCAGCGCATCTGTTCAGAGACGGCATCCGGGTACAACCAGCGGGAACGGCGGCACACGGGGCAGGCGATTACGTAGCCGCGCAGCATAATTTGGCGCTGCACCAGCGCCGTCAGCGTCTCCGCCGCCTTGATGCGCGCCGTGCCTTTGCCAACACGCATCAAGGCGAATAAATCATTCAAACGGTACACCGCACCGATGCGCGCCTGCGCGTCATTGAAAACGTTCAACAGCGCCGGATCGCGCAAGAAGCGCATCCCCGCCAGATCACCCGCAAGCATGACCATCCGGCGGTAATACTTCGCCTTGCCGTTGTCGATCCGCGCGTTGATTCCGGCACGCTCAAATGCGGAGGCAATCGCGGGATCGAGCGACTCGGATGCGCTCAAGCCGTCTCCCGGTTGGCAATCGCATCGACGACGCGCTCTAATGCGGTTTGCAGCGTCGAACGCGGGCAGCCAAAGTTGATGCGCACATAATCTTTATATGCAGCGCCGCCAAACGTCGCGCCGTCGTTTAAGCCGACCTTCGCTTCTTCGATGCAGAACTTGAACGCGCCGCCGGGGAGTTGATACGCGCTCAAATCGATCCAGCCGAGATACGTCCCTTCAACATGCGTGAATGCCGCATCGGGGAGGCGTTCGGTCAAATACGCTTCGATGAAGTCGCGGTTGGATCGCAAATACGCCAGCGCTTGATCCAGCCATTCGCCGCCTTCGCGGTACGCCGCTTCGGACGCGGTGAAGCCGATATTCGATGGGAACACGCCCAGCGCAAATGATTCGTTATTGAAACGGCGGCGGAGCGATTCGTTGTGGATGATCGCAAAGCCGCACGGAATCCCGGCGAGGTTAAAAGCCTTGCTCGGCGCGCCCAATGTGATCAACCGTGAGCGCAGTTCCGGCGTAATCGCCGGGGCGGTGATGTGTTCGTGCGGCGCAAACGTGATGTCCGCGTGTATTTCGTCGCTCACCAACAGCAGATCATGACGGATCACGAACTCCGCCAGACGTTCAAGTTCCGGGCGCGTAAACACCCGTCCCACCGGATTGTGAGGGTTACACAGGATGAACATGCGCGTTTCTGGCGTGACTGATGCTTCCAGCACATCCCAATCGATCTCGGCGTAGATCGTCGAGCCGGTGCGGGTGAGCGTCAGCGGCGCGGTGACGCTGGTGCGCTCGGTGTTTTTCGGCACATTCAGGAACGGCGGGTAGACGGGCGATTGTACCAGCACGCCTGATCCGGTTTCGCCCGTGATACGGCTGACGAGATTGAGCGCCGTCACCAACCCCGGCACAAACACGATCTCTTGCGACTCGATGGTGGTGTGATAGCGGTTCGCAAAGCGTTCGACGATGACTTCACGCAAGCTCGGTGAATCGAATTGGTAGCCGAAAATCCCGTGATCAACCCGTTCATGCAGCGCTCTCAGAATCGGTTCAGCGGTCGGAAAATCCATATCTGCCACCCACAGCGGCAGCACATCCGGCGGCATGAATGTCCACTTGGCGCTGTTCGTGCTGCGTCGTTCGATGGAGGTGTCAAAGTTGTAGATCACGGGTAGAAACCTTTCCTAAAAGAAGTTCAAAGAAGTGCTGAGTGACGAGCATTCAGCCGGAAAATACAGACTCTAGCGGACATAGTGATCATATACCCCTCCCTAAATCCCTCCCCGCTGGCGCAGGGAGGGACTTTGCAGACGTGCGGATTCCCCCTCTACGCAGTGGAGGGGGCAGGGGGAGGTGAAACCACAAAAAACGATAGTCGTATTGGGCACTTGCCCCTACGGTTCAGTTTGCCGCTTATAAGCCGCCGCCGCGTCCATGAGTTCCTTCGCGCTTTGGTAGCCGCTTTCGTTCATTGTGCCGAGCATCGCGGCGAGTTCTTCGATCCGCTGGAAATCATGCGTGAGCGGGACGATCTGCGTTTTGGTGCGCCCTTCTTCAACCGATTTCATCACGCGGTAATGACGGTCGGCGTAACCGGCAAGCTGCGCCAAATGCGTGACCACCATCACCTGATGATCGTGGGTGAGCATCCACAACTTCTCACCGACGACCGTTCCGACGCGCCCGCCGATTCCCTGATCGATTTCGTCAAAGATCAGCGTCGGTGTGTGATCCGCCGCTGACAGCACGCGCTTGAGCGCCAGCATGATCCGCGCCGATTCACCGCCGGATGCGACTTTCACCAGCGGGCGCAGTGGTTCGCCGGGGTTGGCGCTCATCAAGAATTCGATGTGATCGCATCCGGTCGCATCAAAATGCAGCCGTTGATCGCCCACATACGCGCCGTTCGGATCGGGCGTTTGGGTGATGCCAACTTCAAACTGAGCCTTGCCCATACGAAGATCAGCGAGTTCTTGCACGACGAGATCGCCCAATTGATCGGCGGCGGCGCGGCGGGCGGCGGTTAACCGTTCAGCGCGTGCACCAATATCGCGCAGCATCCCGTCTTCTTCTTCTTTCAGCGCAGCGAGCCGTTCTTCGCTGTTTTCGATGCCTTCGAGTTCGACACGGGCTTTTTCGGCATATTCGATCACCGCCGGAATCGTCGCGCCGTAGCGCCGCTTGAGATTGTTGATCGTCTCTAGGCGTTCTTCGACCGCATCGAGCCGCGCCGGATTATATTCGACCGCATCGGCATAACGCCGGAGCGATTTTGCCAGTTCTTCGACTTGCGCGGCGGCTTCGTTGGCTAAATCGCGGTCTTCTTTCAAGCCGCTGTCTACGCCCGCCAGCTTCGCCAGCAGGGCGCACACGTCGCGGAGTTGATCCACTGCGCCAACGGCTTCTTCGCCGCGTTCGTCGCCGTACAGCAAAACCAATGCCTCGGTCGAAAGCCGCGCAAGCTGTTCACTGTTCGCCATGCGGTTGCGCTCGGCTTTGAGGTCTTCATCTTCGCCGGGGATGAGTTCCGCCGCTTCGATGTCTTCGATATCCTCGCGCAGTCGATCCGCTCGCCGTTTAAGCGCGGCTTCGTCCGCGAGGAGATGCGCGATCTCGCGGCGCACGGCGGCGATTTCGCTGACGCGGTGCGCCAGCGCGTCCCGTTCGCGCATGACATCGGCAAAGCGATCGAGTAGATCAATATGCGAACTTGGCTTGAGCAGCGATAAATGCGCGCTCTGCCCGTGTACATCCACGAGCGCATCACCGAGTTCGCTTAAGAGTTCCAAATTGATCGCTGTGCCGTTCAAGCGCGCAATCGAGCGCCCATTCGAGCGGAGTTCGCGGCTGACCGTGACCGTCTCCAACGTATCGTCTTCAAAAAGCTGTTCCCGATCCAAAATCGGACGGAGCGCCGCAATCGTCTGCTCGTTGAGGGCGAATGTTCCTTCGATCCATGCTTTCTCCGCGCCGCCGCGAATAAAAGACGGATCGGCTTTGCCGCCGAGCAAAATCTCCACAGCGTCGATGATGATCGATTTGCCCGCGCCCGTCTCGCCGGTGATCACGTTCAGCCCATCGGAAAACGCGAGATCAAGGTGATCGATAATGGCAAAGTTCTGAATCCGCAGTTCTTCAAGCATGCTTGTTTAACCTGACTTTCGCAGTTCACCGATCCTCAATCCGAGAAACGTTCTATCCATTTAAGCAAACCCCTACCCACGTAAACGGGGAGAGAGGCAGCGCTCCGCAGGCTTGCCCCGAATTCGGGAAGGGGAGACAAGTGCTGTAGGGACGCGCTGTAGCGCGTCCCTACATCTTCATCCGATACCGCCCATACACCGCGACCGCGATGATCCCGATCATCAGCAGCGCGCCAATATCCGCTGTGAGCGACTGCCATAAGAATTCCGGCAG
>JAPKMU010000328.1 GCA_026645745.1 Anaerolineae bacterium
TCGACCCCGTTTTTCGCGGCGCTCACCGGGGCGCTGTGGTTTCGTGATCGCCTAACGCGCAAGAAGATTGGCGGGCTGGCGCTTGGATTGTTCGGCGTAACGCTCGTCGTCGGCTTAAGCCCTGTCGCACTGGAAACAGCGGTGATCATCGCCGTGTTTATGGTACTCGGCGCATCGCTTGGGTATGGCTTTAGCTCGAATGTGACGAAGGCGTATTTCAAGAATGTATCGCCCATTGCGCTGTCCATCGGGCAAAATCTATTCGCCGGATTGGTGCTGCTCCCGCTGGCGATCCTGAATCCGCCGCAGGGGGAAATTCCCGCGAACGCGCTGTTTTCCGTGCTTGCGCTGGCGATTGTTTCGACTTCGATCGCGTATCTGATTTCATTCAGTTTGCTCAAGCGGGTGAGCGCCACCAGCATGACGACGGTCACGATGCTCGTGCCGTTCTTCAGCGTGTTGTGGACGGCGATTTTCCTGCATACCGATGAGGTGGGGTTGGGTCAGATTGCCGGGTTGATCGTGATCGTGGTCAGCATTACGCTGATCACCAATACGCGGCTGCCATTCTTGGATCGGCTGCTTGGGCGGCGGCGCGAAGCCGAAGCGACCACCGCATAAATAAGAGAAAAACCCCGGCGCGTCTCACGTTCCGGGGTTTTTTGTGCTTAAGGCATATCTCTATCGTCGCGGCGGTCACGCGGAGCGGCGTTATCGCGCCGACCCCACTGCTTACTCGCCACGTCACGGCGGTGCTGATCCCACATGGCGGGGAGCAGGTTATCGATCTCATGGAGCCGCTGAAGCTGAATCGGCGTCAAATGCTGGCTTGCCGCGAGACGGTACAGGTTAAACCGCTCGGTCGCCAACTCGGTGATTTTGGCGAAGGTGTCTTTTTCTTGCTGGTTGCTCATGCACTATCCTCTTAAGCATGCGCGCTGGGCGCGTGCATCATTCGTTACCCCTTCGGAATTGACCCGCTGCCACCGCTGCCACCGCTGCCGCCAGACGTGCCGCCGCCTTTTTTATCACCAGATGAGGGTTTGGGAGTGCTTCCGCTGGTATGCAGGATTTTCTTCATCTTGATCATCCTCGGTGCGCTTCTTAGGGCAAATGGGTACAATTTCGATCTTACTGGAAAAGATGGTGTGGGGCAACCGACAGATTTTCATGAACACCGACGTATTGGTGATCGGCGGGGGGGCAACAGGCGGGGGTATCGCGCTTGATTTGGCGCTGCGCGGCGCACGCGTGATCCTCGTTGAAATGGGTGATCTGGCAACCGGAACGAGCGGACGGTATCACGGGCTGCTGCACAGCGGCGCGCGGTATGCCGTGCGCGATTCGGAGAGCGCTCAGGAGTGCATCGACGAAAACCGGATTTTGCGGCGCATCGCTGCCCCGTCAATCGAAGATACGGGCGGATATTTCGTCCTTTGCCCCGGTGATGATCCCACCTACATCGACCGATGGCTGCAATCATGCGCCGCCGTTGATATTCCCACACGCGCTGTCTCCCTGAGCGAAGCGCGTAAACGTGAACCTGCGCTGAATCCCAAACTGGAAGCCGTTTATGAAGTCCCGGACGGCACGTGTGATTCATGGGATTTGCTACATCAAATTCAAATGGCGGCGCAAGCCGTCGGCGCGCAGTTCTTGACGTATCACCGTGTAGAAGCGATGTATAAATCCGGCGATCAAATCGTCGGGGCGCGCGTGCGCAACCTGCGCACCGACGAAACATTCGACATCGACAGCGCCCTTGTGATCAACGCGGCGGGTCCTTGGGCGGCAGAAGTCGCGGAACATGCGGGTGTGACGTTTGGCATGCGCCTCAGCCGGGGCGCGATGCTGGCATATAACATCCGTTGGGTGAACACAGTGATCAACAAGCTGCGTATGCCGGGGGACGGGGATATTTTCGTCCCGGTCGGCACGGTCAGCGTGATCGGCACGACCAGCGTCCGTACCGATGATCCGGGCGATACCCGCGTCGAGCGCTGGGAAGTCACGCGGATTTTGGATGAAGCCGAAGCGATGACTCCGGGGATCAGCCGCGCGCGGATTTTGCGCGCATGGGGCGGGGTTCGCCCGCTGTACGATCCCGGTGGCGATCAACGCGATGCGCGGCGGACATTCGCGGTACTGGATCACGGTGAACGCGACGGCGTGAACGGAATCATCAGCGTGGTGGGCGGAAAGCTCACGACGTATCGCTTGATGGCGGAAAAAACCGCCGATCTCGCGTCGCATTATCTGGGGATCGACCGCGCCTCGGTGACGGCGGCGGCGGTGCTGCCCTCCCCGCATGGCGAAAGCAAGATTCATACACTCCCGAACCGCCTTGATCATCTCGAACACGGCGAAAATCCCGGCGCGTTGATCTGCGAATGCGAGATCGTGACCGCGCCGCAGATTCGCGCGGCACTCAAAACGGGCGAGGTGCATACACTCAACGATTTGCGGCGTGATCTGCGTCTTGGCATGGGTCCATGTCAGGGGGGATTCTGCGCGTATCGCGCCGCCGGATTATGTCACGATCACGATCACAGCACGGCGCGCGAGACATTCGCGCTTTTATTCGAGTTTGTCGAGCGGCGTTTCGGCGGTGTGCGTCCGCTGTTGTGGGGTCAGAATCTCCGTCAAGCCCTGCTTGCCGAACAGCTGCACGGGCGGGTCATCGGGTTGATGTTGAACCCGTTTGCGCAGCCCGCCGAGCCGATCAAAAAATCCTCACCCGCTGCACCTTCCAACGTTCAAAAGAAAATCGTCGTGGTCGGCGCGGGGCTAGCAGGGTTGACAGCGGCACTTGTCGCGCAGTCACGCGGCGCTCAGGTGGAGGTTGTCGCGGCGGGTCAAGGGGCGCTGACGCTCTACCCCGGTTGGATCGAACTGGGCGATGTAGACACGCTCAGCGTCAATCCGCATCATCCGTATCATCACAGCCGCGCCGCGCTCCAAACCGGACTTACGGTGCTGAACAGCGTCGTTCCGCTGCACGCCGCGCCGCAGAGACGGGCGCTCACGGCGGTGGGGAATTTTCGGGCGGTCGCGTACATGGCGGGTATCCCGTATCCGACGCTGACTGATGAAACCCCGGTGCGCGTGATCGGTTTCCGCGTGAAGGGCGATATCTGGCGCGATTTTTATCCGGCGGTCGTCGCGGACGCGCTGAGAGCGGCAGGATACAGTGCCGATTCCCATTTGATCGAGATGCCGGATTTCGGCGGCAATTTTGATAACTGGTCAACGGATTTAGCGCGCTATTTGGATACCCCCAAAGGACGCGCCGATCTGATCGCGCAAGTCACGCCAATCGTGGACGGTGATGGCACATGCGTTTTGGCGTTCCCGGCGGTGTTGGGATTGGATTGGGCGACCAAACAAGCACTCATCGAAGGGCTGCATGTGCCTGTGTTAGAAATTCCCGTGCTGCCGCCGAGCATCCCCGGCTTGCGCCTGTATCACGCGCTGCGCAAGGCAATTTTGGCACGCGGCGGACGTTTCACGGTGGGTCCGCGTGTGAGCGGTTTGGATGTAAGCGACGATGGCAGCGTTCGCGGGGTGTGGATCGAGACGGCGGCGCACGCTCGCCCCGGTTGGATTCCGGCTGATGCGGTGATTCTGGCGACAGGTGGGTTATACGGCGGCGGCTTGACAAGCGATTATCAAGGGAATGTGATCGAAGCGGTGGCAAATCTTCCGGTCGCGTATGTGCCCCCCGTCGAGCAGTGGACGGACGATGCCTTATTGAGCGGGCACGCACTGCCGATCAACCGCGCGGGGGTGAGCGTAGATGAGTCACTGCGCCCGCTCCGGGATGGATCCCCCGCATACCCGAACGTGTACGCGGCGGGGCGACTCCTCGCCGGGGCGCTGCCTGTACTCGAAGGCTGCACCGAGGGGATCGATATTGCCAGCGGGGCGGCGGCGGCGCTGGCGGCGGTGTAGCACAGATTATATGTCGGTAGATGTCAGTAAATGCGTGTGTCACCGACGGTTTTAAAACGCGAAAAATACCCTAGCAAAACGTTTTCGGGCGGCTCACACGCCGCCCCTGCGAATACTTCTCGCCTACAGCAGCATGAAGCGGCGCTTGTTTTCGTACAGGATCAAGACGGGCGTGCCGGGGAGGGGAACAGGGCGGCGCGGAAATGTCACCCGATCGGTGATGCTACAGCGTGATTTAACCTGTTCACCTTCCGGCGTCATGAATTCAACATACGCTTCATAGGTCACGACGGTGCGTGTGCCGAGGCTTGACCATCCCGCCCCAGCCAGTGTTCCTGTGAGGATCGTTCCGACACGCGATAACCGCCTTATGCGAAGTTCTTTACCCCAAAAACTAATCCCACCAAAGAGCATGAGTGCGCCGAACCCGACAACCACTCCGGTCATTGGCAGTCGCCCGGTTGAAAATACGGTTTCACCTTCAATATAAGATAAGGACGGATCAAGCGCCGAATAACGAACGGATACCCGATCACCAAGATGCGAATTCTCCCACAATTCGCCGCCGACATACTGCTTATCCCCGTACGCTGCCGACGCGATGTCGAATGTGTACTCGATTGTATACGTGGTAAAGATCATGTCTTGCGTGCTAGAAATTCCATCTGTGATTTCTGCGCGGGTCGTCCTGTAATCCTGATCGACCCGAATCTGGGTGATGAGGTCGATTCCAACCAAGACATAGAGCGCCACAATACCGAATATCGGCACTGCCAACCCGAACACGAAAATTCTCCAGAAACTGCCTATGCCTAACTGAAAACTGCTTAACCGCTTCTTTTTTCCGTGGACATAGTTGACGTTGCGGCGGTTGAAGATAAATGGCTCTGCTGGCTGCATCGTAGTCCTTAATGGGCATGTGCCAAGTTTACAAGTTTCATTATTGCAGATCGTGTTCTCGCGGCATAGAGCATTTCCTAAAGCAGCATGTAGCGTTTCTCGTTTTCGTACAGGATCAAGACGGGCGTACCGGGGGCTGGTGGGCGGGGCGCTCGCTTGGCGGGAATGAGAAATGTGCGCTTTCCCTCGATCCGTATCCCGTCCGGCGACAAGAACTCAAACTGCACGTTGTAATTGACCATCCGGTTCGCGCTGGGACTGGTGCGCGCGGCGATCAGCCGCCCTTGTAGAATCGTTCCCCTACTGCCCAAACGGCGGTTGTTCAACCAGCCGATCACCGTGCCGATCCCCATCAGAATAAACATGCCACCAAACCCAACCGCCATGATCGTCCACAACAGCCGCCCTTGCGAGAATACCCCGTGCCCTTCGACATATGAACGGGACGGATCATCGACCGAGTAGCGGATCGGGATTTCATCACCGATAAAGATGTTTTCCCACAAGTCGCCGCCGACGGATTGATCGCCCGTATAGCGGACGCCGTTCACCCGGTATTCGTAATCGAGTTCGTAGCTGGAGAAGATCAAGTAGCGCGTGGTCGATTCGCCATCCGTCACCACCGCGTCCACCGTCTTAAAGGCTTGATCGACCTGCCACTGCTGGATGAAATCATCCAAGAAGAGAAAATAGAGGATGAATGCGCCTAAAGCGGGGGCGATCAATCCGAAGAAAAATAGACTCGATTCACGGGCGGGGCGTTTGCGCTTCCCGGTCACGAAGTCGGCATTCTTGCTGTTGAAGATGAACGGTGTATTCTGCTGCATCAGATACCCTCAAGCCTTTTGCCGCGCAAATTTCAATGTGAATTATCGCGGGAATGGGAGAACGCGCAAGCACAATCTCGCCTGACTGGGGGATATGCGCGCCAGTGAAGCGTGCTAGGATTTTTGACAGCACAGACATTCACATTGGAGGATAGACTGCATGATCGCAGCAATGAAGCGCAATTGGTGGATGATCGCACTGCGCGGCGTGGTAGCCATTTTGCTCGGCGTTCTGATCATCCTCGATCCAAGCGTGGTGATTACGTTCATCGGCGTATTCGCGCTGGTGGACGGCGTGTTTGGTGTGATTCAAGCATTGGGTCAGCGCGGGACGAACAATTTTATCCCGATGCTGCTTGAAGGACTGCTCGGCATCTTGATCGGTGTGCTGGTGCTGCTGAATCCGCTGGCAGCCGCCGCAACCATCGCCATTGTCGCGGCGATCTGGTTGATCGGTACTGGAATCATCGAAATTGTGCTGGCGATCCGCTTGCGCAAAGAGATCAAAGGCGAATTCTGGCTCGGCTTGGGCGGCGCTGTATCGATCATCGCTGGTGTGATCGCGCTGATGCTGCCGCTGCTGACCTTCCTCACCATCACATGGATCGCCGCCGGATACGCGATTGCGTTCGGCGTGGTGCTGATCCTGCTGGCGTTCCGCGTGCGCGGTTACAACGGCTCGGAGGATGCGCCCACTTCAACCCGTCAGCCAACTGGAATGACCCCGT
>JAPKMU010000329.1 GCA_026645745.1 Anaerolineae bacterium
GCGTGACTGCGACACGGGTCACGATGCCCGTAACCGCCGCATCAGGAAACGCATCGATACGAAATTCGACAGGTAAATCCGGGACAAGATCGACGACATCGGTTTCATCTATCGCCAGATCAATATAGTAGGCGCTGTCATCAACGAGGAGAGCGGCGGCATCTTGCGTTGGCGGGAGTTCGCCAATCGTCAAATTCAACTGGGCGATCACACCGTCAAAGGGTGCGGTGAGTACAAAGCGATCCAAGCCTGCTTGCACTTGCGCGAGCGCCAAGCGTGCTTGCTCAATGCCCGCCTGCGCGATTTGGAGATCGGTTTCGGATGCCCCGTTGAGCAGGCGATCCAGCGCGACTTGCGCCGCCACCATCGCCGCTTGTGCCTGTGCGATCCCGGCGATGTCACCCGAATCAGACGATGCAGCAGCATAATTCGCATCCGCGATTTCGACGCCGTAAGCCGCTTGATTCAATCCAGCCGTAAAGTTGTCCGCGCTTACCCCCGGCTGTGACGGAAACAACCCGTTCAGCGCGGCGTTGATCTGATCGATGATCTCCTGTGACACTTCGACATCATCCGGCAGCAAACCGGCGACATCCAGCCCAAATCCGGTGGGCGAATTCACGGAAATATCGCGCTGAAGCTGCGCCTGCCACAACCGGTTGCGTGCGATCTCCGCTTGCAAACGGGCGACCTCAGCGGCAGTTTCGGCACTTGAACCGGAATACGCCGCATATGCCGAGGCTTCGGCGCTGTCGAGCGCCGCTTCTGCCGCAGCGACATCGACCTCACGCGGCGCGGCGGTGATCGCATCAAGTGCGATGGTTTGCAGATCAAGCCCAATCTGCGCTTCTTCGATCAAGCTTTCCAATTCGGAGGTATCTAGCCGTGCGATCACATCCCCCGCCGCGATGCGATCCCCTTCCGAAACAAGGATTTCGGAAACTGCACCGCTGGCTTCAAACAGAAGCGCCACCTGCCGCGCCGGAATCACCGCGCCTGTCGCGCTGATCGTGACGCTCAACTCACCGCGCGTGACGGTTGTTTCATCAAGAATTTCTGACTCCGCATCCGATGTAGGTTCGCTGGAGCGGTTAAGAATCAGCAGCGCGATCACACCGATGATGACGGCAGCCACCACGATATTGATGAACGCGCGCAAAAGTCGTTTGAGCATAAAATCAGCCTCCAAAAATGCTCAGGCTGTCGCCCGCAAGATCAACACCGACGACTGCGCCTTCGGAAACGCCGCTGAGAATCTCGCTTGAGTCCTCGCCTTGTAAGCCAAGCGTAACCTCGACTTCTTCAAGCTGCCCTGCGTCGTTGACAATGCTCACAAACGCACGATTCAGCGTGCGATCCAACCGGATATAGAGATTTGGCACGATCAGCACATTTTCACGCCGTTCAACGATGACCGCTGCTTCTGCCGTCATTCCGGCGCGCACACGCGGATCATCTGCTTGCTCAAGGCGCACGCGCACATCGTAACTGACAATCCCGCCGTCGCTGCTGCTGATTAAGGCAATCTGCTCCAGTACCGCCGGAAAATCCGTCTCCGGCAGCGCATCTAGCGAAACGCGCGCTGTCATGCCTTCTCGAATCTGGCGAATATCAATTTCATCGACTTGTACCGTCAGCCGCAGCGGATCAACATCGGTGATCGTGAACGCGGGCAACCCGGGGGCGGCGATCCCCCCGACTTCGACGGTTTGTGCCGAAATAAAACCGTCAAAAGGCGCGGTGATCTGCATCCGATCAAGCGCCTGCTGCGCCTGTTCAAGATTGACCTGCGCCTGTGTGATCGCGGTCTCGGCGCGGTCAATTTCGGCTTGTGTGGGACCCGCTTGCAGTCGTTCAAGATCAAGCTGCGCTTGTTCCAGCCGCGCGTATGCCGCGCCAAGCTGCCCCGATGTGCCGCTCTGAAGCTGTTCAAGCTGCAAGCGCGCGATTTCGGCGTTAAAAGACGCTTCGCCCACCCGCGCATCGAGCAGCGCATAAGCTTCGTCCGACTGCCCGCCGGAGGCGGTCGCCCGCGCTTGTACCGCATCCGCGACAGCTTGCTGTGCAGCTTCGTAAGCGAGTTCGGCGGCATAGATGTCTTCTGGCGTGATCGCGCTCGAAACTGCCGCGACCGCCGCTTCTGCCGCTTCAACATTCGCCTCGGCAATACGAATTTGCCCTTCATCGGGACCTTCTAGCAGTCGATCCCGCTGAATCACTGCCAGATCAACCGCTAACTGTGCCTGTTCGACAGCAATCCTTTGCGTTTCGCTCACCTGCCGCGCCAATATATCCCCGGCAAGCACATAATCCCCCACCTGAAAGTACACATCCTGCACGCGCCCCGGCGTGGTGAAGCTCAGGTTTACCGATTGATCCGCTTCAATAGTACCTAGGGCGGTCACGGTCACTTCCACCGTGCCGCGCTGGATCACAGTTGTTTGGAGTTCGACGGTGCTTTCCTGTGTGGACTGTCGATTCGCCCGGACGCCAAACGTAATCACCGGGATGAGCAGCATCAGCAGCAAAAGCACGAATATGGAACGACGCACACGCATTCTGTCTCCCCGTAGAGCATTCTTTGACTCAATCGTAAACGCATCTAGTCATCTGTACGGTAATGGCGTGGTAAGTGTTTCATGGGTATCTCGTGAACACCTCTCTAGCGCCATAGGAAGGATAATGGTAAGATGCGTGTGGGATTCTTCACAATTGTAATGATCAGATCATCGTCTTTACGGCTGCTTCAAGGAAAACCGCCTCATGTCGTCTCATGACATCCCCGATATTGTGATTAGCCGTCTTCCGGTCTATCTGCGCGCATTGGAACGGCTGGCGCAAGAGGGTCACGAAGTCACATCTTCACATGAACTGGGTAAGCGGCTGGGCATCAGTTCCGCGCAGATACGCAAAGACCTGTCACATTTTGGCGGCTTCGGCAAGCAGGGAACGGGCTACCGCATCGGATTCCTGCGTGAACAGCTCCGCCAAGTGCTGAAAGTCGAACGGGATTGGGAAATCGCCTTGATCGGCGCAGGTGATCTCGGCAGCGCGGTTGCGCGCTATCGCGGCTTTGCCGAACGCGGTTTTCATGTCACCAGCGTATTTGACAGTTCACCGGACAAGATCGGACGGCAAATCGGTAGTTTCAAGATTCAACCGATTACTGATGCGCCGCAGGTCATCCGCGAACGCGGGATCAAGATCGCCATGATCGCCGTTCCTGCTGAAAAAGCGCAGGAAGTCGCGGATATGATCATCGCTGCCGGGGTCAAGGCAATCTTGAATTACGCGCCGATTAACCTGAACGTGCCGCCTGATGTGCATGTCCAGTATATTGATCCGGTGCTGCACCTTCAGCGGATGACATATTACCTAGTCTGACCGATGCGTAACTGCATCAACATCGCGGGATCATTCAGTGCGCGTCCTGCCCCCACTGCCGCCGCAATCATCGCGTTGTCTGCACGGTACACCGGAACGCCTGTCTCTCGCGTCAGGTACTGGTCAATGCCGCGCAGCAGCGCCCCGCCGCCCGTCAAGACGATCCCGCGATCAATGATGTCGGATGCGAGTTCCGGCGGCGTATTCGACAGCACTCGCTTCACCACGTCACTGATCTCGCGCAGCGGCTCTTGAATCGCCTCGACAACTTCACTGGTGGCAATCGCGATTGTACGCGGCATTCCGCTCACGTTATCGCGCCCCTGCACATCCATGCTGGTTTCTTCGATTCCCGTCACCGCCGCGCCTACCTGAATCTTGACCGATTCGGCGGTCGGCTGACCAATGCTCAAGTTGTACTTACGCCGCACATACGCGATCAGCGCATCATCAATACGCAGCCCGCCAATTCGTCCACTTTCTGCGCGGACAATGGTATTCATTGTCAGGACTGCAGCTTCGGTGATTCCCCCGCCGATATTCACGATCATATCCCCGGCGGGCGTGCCAACGGGAAGCCCTGCGCCGAGTGCTGCCGCCAGCGGTTCAGCGATCAAATAAACACGGCTCGCGCCTGCATCAAGCGCGACTTCATGCGCGGCTTTGCGTTCGACACTGTTCGCGCCAAACGGGATCGTCATCATCACATGCGGCTTAAAAAAGCGCATGCGCCCGCCGACTTGGTTGAAAAACCGCTCCAACATGACGACCGTAACATCGTAATCCGCGATCACACCATTTTGCAGCGGACGCACGATTTGAATGTTCTCGTCGTCCACCTTACCGAGCATCTCACGAGCAGGCTGACCGATCTCAACCACCTGATCCGGTTCAACCGTGAGCGCCACCAACGACGGTTCACGCAGAACGATCTGTTCGTTTTCGTAAATTAAGCAGTTGATCGTTCCGAGATCGACGCCGAAACGCTTCTGGAAAAGTCCCATAGTTGCTCTCGAAAGCAGTGCCTTCTGGCGAATACACGGCGGGGATTATATCACAATCAGCCGACATAAAAACGAAGGGGCAGCAGTTCGCGCCCCTTCGTTTTGAATACGTCCGCCCAACGACGACTATTCGTCGTCCTTTTCGCGTTCTTCGATGATGCGTAAAACTTGCGAACCCCGCCCTTGAATCTTGCGTTGGATGCGCAGTGCTAATTCTGCACGGCGCAGCGCGAGTGTCGCTTCGCGGTTGAGTTCGGCAGGTACGCCTTCCTTAACCATTTCGACAGCACGGGCGCGGGCTTGTTCAGCGGCGGCAGCATCAATGTCATAGGAGGATTCAGCGAGATCCGCCAAAACCACAACCTTGTCCGGGCGCACATCAACGACACCGCCGTAGATGGCGAAGCGTTCTTCGGCGCGCCCCTTGCGGACGACGAGCTCCCCAAAGCCAAGGGTGGTGAGGACGGGCGCGTGACGCGGCAGCACCCCCATCTCCCCTTCGGCGGCAGGGATCAACACCATGTCCGCTTCCAGCTCGCTGAACACGAGCCGTTCTTGCGTGACGATTTCGACCGCAATTGGCATTTTCGTTCGCCTTACTGCTGTGCCTGAGCTTCTTCGTAACGCTGGAGCACGTCCTCAATCGGACCCGCCATGTAGAACATCTGCTCCGAAATATGATCTACTTCACCGTCGAGGATCATACGGAAGCCGCGCACAGTATCCTTGATCTTGACGTAGCGACCTTCACGACCTGTGAACTGCTGCGCAACGTACATCGGCTGCGACAGGAATTGTTCGATCTTACGGGCGCGTGAAACCAGCAGCTTGTCATCGTCGCTCAGTTCGTCGATGCCGAGAATGGCGATGATGTCCTGCAAGTCCTTATAGCGCTGGAGCACCTGCTGAACTTCGCGGGCAGTACGGTAGTGATCTTCACCCACCACCAGCGGATCGAGAATTTTGCTCGTGCTGGCGAGCGGGTCAACTGCGGGGAAGATACCGCGTGCGGCAATCGAACGCTCAAGCGCGATTGTACCGTCAAGATGCGTGAACACCGCCACAGGAGCGGGATCGGAGTAGTCGTCGGCAGGTACATAGACCGCCTGCATCGACGTGATCGAACCCGTCGTCGTGGATGTAATACGCTCCTGAAGCTGTCCCATTTCCTCAGCCAACGTCGGCTGATAACCGACCGCCGAAGGCATACGACCGAGCAGCGCCGACACTTCCGCGCCCGCCAGCGAGTAACGGAAAATATTATCGATGAACAGCAGGACGTCACGCCCTTCATCGCGGAAGTATTCCGCCATCGCCAAGCCGCTCAACGCGACGCGCAGACGCACACCCGGCGGCTCATTCATCTGACCGAACACCATCGCCAGTTTATCGAGTACGCCCGCTTCTTCCATTTCGTGGTAGAGCGCCGTACCTTCACGGGTGCGTTCACCAACGCCGGCGAACACAGACAAACCGCTGTGCTGGGTTGCAATCGAGTTGATCAATTCCTGAATCGTCACGGTTTTACCGACACCCGCGCCGCCAAAAATACCCGTCTTGCCACCCTTCGTCATCGGCGCGATCAGGTCGATAACCTTCATACCCGTTTCAAAGACTTCGATGCGAGTGGTTTGTTCTTCAAAATCCGGCGCACTCGCGTGGATCGGGCGACGGGGCGAGTCCGCAGGTACTTCTTCGCCCAAGTCAATCGGGCGACCGAGCACGTTAAACACGCGCCCCAAAGATGCTGTCCCAACCGGAACCATAATCGCACCGCCAGTTGCGAATGCGGGAACGCCGCGCTTCAAACCGTCGGTCGTGTCCATCGCCACCGTGCGAACGGTGCTGTTGCCCAACTGAAGCTGAACTTCCAAAATTAAGTCGTCCGCACCGTCGCGCGGCACGCGGATCGCTTCAAACAATTCCGGCAGAGCCGCTGCGCTGGTGAACTCCACGTCCACCACAGCACCCAGCACCTGCGAAACACGT
>JAPKMU010000032.1 GCA_026645745.1 Anaerolineae bacterium
CAATCGGAACAACGGTGAACGCTGCCGCCAGCGGCAGATTACCCGCCGTTCCTTGATATAACTGCACCGCCGACCCGATGAAGCGGCTCGAATCACCGATGATGCTGGGGATGATGTAATCGCCTAGCGTGAGCGAAAACGTAAAAATCGAACCGGCGACAACACCCGGAAACGCTAGCGGCAGAATCACCTTACGAAACGTTAGGTTTGGGCGACCTCCTAGATCGGCAGATGCCTCGGTCAAAGAACGGGGGACGCGCTCAAGTGCCGCGTTGATCGGCAGCACCATATACGGCAGCCAGATATACACGAACACCAAAAACATCCCCAGCAAACTGAACGACAGCGATGCGCCGCCGATCACGGGCAGACTGAGCACCCAATCCAACACACCGCCTAATCCGAGCGTGTTTGCTGTCCACGTCAGAATGCCTTCGTTCGCAAGGATCAACTTCCACGCATACACACGCACCAAATAGCTCGACCACAGCGGCAGCATCACGCCGAGATATAGGATGCCTTTCATGCGTGGGCTGGCGAAACGCGCCATGTAATATGCCAGCGGAAATGCCACGATCGCGGACGCGACCGTAACCGCCGCCGCCATGAGTGCTGTGCGTGCGATAATGTCGAAATTGGCGGGACTCAACAGTTCTTGATAGCTGTACGTGCTGAATTCGGGGATCACCCGCCCGCTGAAATCGTCAAGCGTGTAAAAGCTCTGAACGAGCAGAGTCGCAAGCGAACCGAGATAGAAGATCACCAACCATGCCATCGGCAGCAGCAGCAAAAGCAGAAGCGTTAGGTTGGGATGGGCGTAAAAGTAGTTGACGGCGCGGCGCATGATCAGACTTCCTCAAGTGTCCGCGTGAAGACCTTCGCCCACATTAAGGTGATGCGCCGCCCCACTGCCGCATGGAGATCATGCACGTGCTGTTCTAGATTTTGTTCGGTCACTGTAATCGTGCCGCCGCTGTCCAGCGAGATAGTGTAGCGAGTGGTCATGCCTAAATAGACGACATCTTCGATTGTTCCGTCCGCGCTGTACGAGTCTGGCGGGATAGGTGTACCACTGTCGCACAAACGGATGCGCTCCGGTCGCACAGAAATCGGTGCATCCGATCCGGTGATGCGTTTCGCGATATCACCGTCCAGCAAATTGGATGTTCCGACGAACCCGGCGACGAAGCGCGTGCGAGGACGTTCGTATAACTCGGCGGGCGTCCCCACCTGTTCGATTCTGCCGTGATTAAACACAGCGATCCGGTCGCTCATCGTCATCGCCTCTTCTTGATCGTGGGTGACGAAGATGAAAGTGATCCCGACTCGATGCTGTATCGCCTTGAGTTCAACCTGCATCTCTTGGCGCAGTTTGAGATCAAGCGCGCCAAGCGGTTCATCAAGCAGCAGCACCTTCGGATGATTGATCAACGCGCGCGCCAATGCGACGCGCTGGCGCTGCCCACCAGAAAGCTGAGACGGTTTGCGCCCGCCGAATCCCGGCAGACGCACCATTTCTAGCATTTCATCGACGCGCTTTTGGCGCTCCGGTTTTGGGACTTTCTTCACCATCAGCCCATAGCCGATGTTATCCGCGACTGTCATGTGAGGGAACAGCGCATAATCTTGAAAGACCGTATTCACATCGCGCTCATACGGCGGAACGCCCGCCACCTGAACGCCGTTCAACGCGATCTCGCCACTTGTCGGCTGTTCAAAACCAGCGATCAGGCGTAAACACGTCGTCTTGCCGGAACCAGACGGTCCAAGCATGGAGAAAAACTCTCCATCGTAGATTTCCAGATCAACCGCGTCGAGCGCCTTGACCTCGCCAAAATGCCGGCTGAGGCGCGTCAGCCGGACGGCGGTTCCGCGCGTGTTCATCCGTTTTTCACCATCACATGCTTGGTAATCCGGTAGTCGTTGACAGCTTCGGCAGACAAGTCTTTCCCAAAACCAGACTGCTTGAAACCGCCATGCGGGGTTTCACTTGCCAGCGGAATGTGATCGTTAATCCACACCGTACCGAATTCGAGTTCGCGGGCGACATTCATCGCGCGCCCAATGTCGCGCGTCCATACGCTGGCGGCAAGCCCGTACAGCACATCATTTCCGTAGCGGATCGCTTCGCTGTCATCTTTGAATGTGCTGATCGTCAGCACAGGACCAAAGACCTCACTTTGAATGATTTCGGAGCGCTGATCCACATCAGTGATCACGGTTGGCTCGAAGAAGTAACCGCGATCCATCCCTGTTGGAACAACCCCGCCCGTCAGCACCTTCGCGCCGTAGCCTTTGGCGCGGTCGATGAAGCCTTGCACGCGCTCCCGCTGACGTGCGGAAATCAGTGGACCCATCTGTACGCCGTCTTCAAATGGCTGCCCGACCTTGACGCTGCGCATCCCTTCGACAATCGCCTCAAGCACATCATTCGCCTTGCCCTGCTGCACATAGACGCGCGTCGCGGCGGTGCAGTCCTGCCCAGTATTAAACGTCGAAGTTAGCGTAGCGACCGCAGCGAAGTTTTCAACGTCGGTATCGTCAAACACGATCAACGGCGCTTTGCCGCCCAACTCCAAATGCACGCGTTTGAGCGTATCCGCCGCCGTGCGCATAATCTGTTTCCCTGTTCCGGTTGATCCGGTCAAGCTGACCATGCGCACATCAGGGTGCTCAACAAGTGCCTGTCCGGTGGCATTGCCTCCCGTAACGATATTCAGCACACCGGGGGGAATTCCTGCTTCGGCGGCGAGTTCAGCCAACATCAGCGTCGTGATCGGTGTGCCGGGAGCAGGTTTCAGAACGACCGTGCACCCCGCCGCAAGCGCCGGACCGATCTTCCAGATCGCCATCATGAGCGGGTAATTCCAAGGGGTGACTTGACCAACGACACCCACAGGTTCACGGCGGTAGATCGAGGTGAAACCCTTCGCATATTCGCCCGCCGAATAACCATGTGTGTCGCGCGCGGCAGAGGCGAAAAAGCGCAGGTTATCGACACCGAATGGCATGTCTGCCCCCAAGCTGACGAACGCATAGGGTTTACCCGTGTTTTCGCTTTCTGCCCGTGCAAGCGTTTCCGCGTTCGCTTCGAGCTTTTCTGCCAACCGCCACAACACAAGCGACCGCTCGGATGGTGTTAACCGTGACCAGCGCCCGTCGTAGAACGCGGTATGTGCGGCACGCACCGCGCGATCTACATCTGCTGCGCTTGCATCTATGACTTGCGCGATCACTTCGCCTGTGGCGGGATTCTCAATCGGCGTGAGCGATCCGCCTTGGCTGTCTGCCCAAGCGCCATCGATCCAAAGTTTCCAAGTTTTCATAGTTGATGGGTGTCTTTCTCAGAAGAAAACAGCGGACGAGAGAAACACAAAGGGCGAGGCAGTGCCTCGCCCCCCGACATTATTCGGTATTATCGCTGATCAGCGACCGCCGAGGATCGCTACGTAGTCCGTCGCCCAGCGGCGGTACGGTACACAAATATCACCGCGACCATCGCCGCAGGTGGTGGTCGGCGTGCGCCAGAAGTAAATCTGATCGAAATTCTCGAAACCATTAACCGTGCAGCCCGTCTCGCCGAGCAGTTCATTGCCTTCGCAAGCAGCAGGAACAGACGGAACACTGCCGAACCAAGCCGCAAGATCGCCCTGCAAATTGAGATTCAACGAATGTTCGAGCCACATGTACGCGCAGTTCGGGTGTTCCGCATCGCTGTGCATCATGGTCGTATCCGCCCATCCTGTCGCGCCTTCTACCGGAATCACGCTGGCAATCGGAGCACCCGCCGCAACGAGCAGGTTCACTTGGAAGGGCCACGAGCTTGAGGCAACGATTCCTTCGTTCGTAAAGTCATCAATTTGAATGAAAGCATCGTGCCAATAACGCGCCACGAGTTCACGCTGCTGGCGAAGCAGTCCCAACGCCGCTTGATACTGCGTTTCGTCGAGCGAATAGGGATCAGTGATGCCAAGTTCAGGATTATTCGCCATCAAGTACAGCGCCGCATCGGCAATGTAGATTGGACCGTCGTATGCCTGAACACGCCCGCTGTTCGACCGCCCATCGGGAAGAGTCGTTTCTTCAAACACAACACTCCAGCTTGTCGGCGCTTGATCGCCAAACGCTTCGGTGTTGTAGGCAAGCACGTTCGCGCCCCACTGGTACGGAACACCGTAATGCTCGGCTGTGCCGTCGCCGTCCGTGTCAACCGTATGCCAAGGCGCACTCTGAAGACGTTCGTCCACCGTGTTCCAACTGGGGATCAAGTCAGTATTGATCGGCTGTACGCGCTCGCCCGCGATCAACCGGAGGCTCGCGTCACCCGACGCCGTTACAAGGTCGAAATTGCCTTCGTTCATCAGTGCAACCATTTCGTCCGAGGTCGCCGCTACCTGAACGCTCACCATGCAACCTGTCGCTGCTTCAAAATCCGTCACCCAGTCGTATGCCGGGTCAGTTTCGCCGCGCTCGATATATCCCGCCCATGCCACAATACTCACTGCGCCTTCGCCTTCCCCAACGGCTGTCATCGGGGCTTCCTGCGCACTGACCACACTAGCGCTCAACAAAACGACCAACAAAATGAAAAGGAATGTCTTTTTCATGTCCAAATCCTTAAGGGCATACGAATACGACACGCGAAGTATAACAAGCCCGTAATCTTTGACAAGAACGATCCAACCGACTGACCTACTTGCTAATCCACCATTTAACAGTGTTTGGCGCAAGCAAGCGCACCTAGGCTGATGTGCAATGTTCAGGCGGTTCAGAAGGATACTCACGAATGCGATTTAGTGGGCAGGTCGTACTGATCACGGGTGCGGGTTCGGGAATCGGCGCAGCGGCGGCGCGGCGCTTTGCCGCTGAAGGCGCGAAGGTCGGTGCGCTCGGTCGATCAGATGACAATGTGCGTGATATCGTGCGCGAAATTCGGCAGGCAGGCGGAGAAGTCATGCCGCTCATCGCGGACATTGCTGATTCGTCTGCTATGCAGTCGTCAGTGCGGCAGTTGGTCGATACTTATGGTCGCTTGGACGTGGTGTTTGCCAATGCGGGGATCAACGGCGTGTGGGCACCGTTAGATGAACTGACCCCGGAGGAATGGGACGATACACTCAACATCAACCTGAAGGGGACATTTTTGACGGTGAAGTATGCAGTGCCGCATCTCAAACGGAACGGCGGTGCGGTCATCATCACTTCATCGGTGAATGGGACGCGCATGTTTAGCAATACCGGAGCGACCGCTTATGCCTGTTCCAAAGCGGCTCAAGTCGCATTTGCCAAGATGACTGCGCTCGAATTGGCGAAACACCGGATTCGCGTCAACGTAATTTGCCCCGGCGCGATTGAAACGAATATCGACGAAAATACCGAAAAGCGCGCTATTGAGCGCGAAAAAGAACCCGTTGATTTTCCAGAGGGACAGATTCCCCTGACGGACGGGAAACCCGGCACATCCGATCAAGTGGCTGACCTTGTCCTATTCTTGGCGTCAGACGGAGCACGGCACATCTCCGGTACAGAAGTGTGGATCGACGGCGCGCAGAGTCTTCTGCAAGGATAGTCACATACAAAAGGCACGAAGAAGGACTCCTGTGTACTGCTTCGTGCCTTTATGGTTACCGGCTCTTTTGCATCTCGAAGTACTTGTCGCGGTTCGCCGCACGTGCGATCTTTCCACTGCTGGTCTTGATCAACCAGCGCAGCGGAACCAGATCGACATACCGCGCGCTTACATCGGTGGACTGCGCAATCCGAGCGCGCATGGTACGCACAATCACCGCTCGCCGCTCGCCTTCTAGATCGGCAGGATCATCGACCTCCGCAAGAATGCCGATGTCTTGTGTGCCTAACTCCGCGTTATCGACACCGAATGCCACCACGCGCCCCGGATGTATTCCCGGTATATCGTTGAGCAGGTTTTCGATGTCTTGCGGATAGATGTTTTTCCCACCTACGATGATCAGGTCTTTCTTACGTCCGGTGATGTAAAGCTCCCCGTCCGCGAGATAGCCCATGTCCCCCGTAAAGTACCAACCGTCGATCAGCGCCGCCGCCGTGATCTCTGGCTGATTATGATAGCCCGAAAGCATCGAATCACTGCGCAGCGCAATCTCACCGACGGCGCGTTCTGGAAGCATCTGGCGATCTACATCGACGATCCGCACCTGACATCCAATGATCGGCACACCGCATGAGACGATTTCAAACGCATCTCCATCGCTCACATAAGCGACCCGTTCTTCCGCGAGCCGCAGTCGATCAACTCGATCAATTTTCGGGATTGTGTGCATCCGACTTGACGTTACCGCGAACGTATTCTCCGCCATCGCATAACAGGTCATCAGTGCCGACTCGCGCAGCGCAAACGGCGCGAATCGCGCGGTGAATACCCGGTGACTTTCAGCATAAACGGGTTCGGAACAGTTGATCACGGCGCGCATGCTGGAAAGGTCAACTCCTTCCAGCGCCGAGTCACGGATGCGTGTCGCCAAGAAGTTATAAGCGAAGTTCGGCAGCCACATCAGCGTTCCGCGATGGCGTGTGATCGCATGTAACAACATCTGCGGGGCGCGTACCCATGCCGTCGGTGACATCAACACGAGATGAACAGCTTGCATGATCGGCTGAATAAAGGCAGCGATCAGTCCCATGTCATGGTACAGCGGCAGCCAACTGACAATCACATCGTCCGGCATGAGTTCAATCGCCTGACCGTAAGATGCCAATTGATTAATCACGGCGCGATGCGAAAGCATCACGCCTTTTTGCAATCCAGTGCTGCCTGATGAATGCTGCAAGAATGCCGTTGAGTCGGCATTCGGCAGTGGGCGCATGAGATAATCGGCGGGTTCGCCCCCCGGTTGCAGCGCATCAGCGCTGATCACTGCCGCCAACCCATCGAGAGCAGCGCTGAGTGGTTCAAATAATGCCGAATCGGTGATCACAAATCGGGCGTTGGCGTGCTGGACGAGCTTGCGAACGCTCTCATAATATCGTGCCGGATCGAGCTTATCCGTCAAGTACGCGAACATCGACGGAACAGCGCCAAGCAGCATTCCACCCCAGAAGCCAAAGAGCGCATTTTCCTCTTGCGGCAGAATCAACACCACCAGATCACCCGGCACTGCGCCGATTTTGTCCAGCGCGTGCGCATAACATGCAGCATGATGAAAGAACTCGCCTACCGTATAGGATCGTTCCACATCGCCGCTGATCACAGTCACAGCGCGTTGGTCAGCGCAGTGTTCGAGCAACCAACGCACCTGATGGAGCAGCGTCTCCGGTTTCGCATCAAGCGTGATCGGCACAGCACTCATCGGGCGAGCTTTGCCTCAATATTGCGCACGATCTGATTCAGTGTATCCATGTTATCCTCCGTGAGTTCAGGATCGGCAAAATGCACGCCAAACGTTTCTTCAATAAACACGGCGAGTTTGGTCAAGTCAAACGAGTCCACCCAACCGCCTGAGATCAACGGTTCATCGTCCGAAAAGCTGTATTTGGGATCATTACTCAGTTGTTGGCTGATAAACGCGCGAATCTTATCTTTCATCTCACCCTACCCCTTCGTCGCAGCAAAGAGGTAGGGTAAAGCATCACACGAGGATTTTCAACAACGGACAATCGCGGGCAGTATCCATGTGTGACGAAATCGTCACATTTTAGTCACACGCCCACGCGCAGCTCGGCATATAACCAAGGATAAAGGAGGCTGTTTATGAACGTTTCAAGACGACAATTCCTAAAGATGGCAGGCGGTACAGGGGCGGCAGCCGCCGCATCGCTCGTTCCGCTCCCGCTCACCCATTGGCAGCGCATACAGCAGACCGCTTTACCGTCCGCAAACAGCCCGGTTCTGCACCTGCTGAATCGGCTCACATGGGGAGCACGTCCGCAAGATGTCGAGCATGCCAACGCTGTTGGTTATGAGGCATACCTAGAGGAACAGCTCAATCCTGAACAAATCGATGATTCAGCGCTTGACGCGATTCTTGAAACTATGCCCGTGCTTCAGATGGATCGGCGTACCGTATTCAGCTTGATCGAACCTTACTACCGTTCGTACCAAGCGTTGATCAAGGGCATGATTGCGCGTGCGGTTCACAGCGAACGTCAACTGCTGGAGCGAATGGTCGAATTTTGGTCAGATCACTTTAATATCGGCAGCAGCGACCTCAGTCCAGAAATGATCACGTATCAGCGCGATGTGATCCGCCGCCATGCAATGGGTCGTTTCCGCGATATGCTGCTCTCATCCGCCCAAAGCGTTGCCATGTTGTACTATCTCGACAATTACCTCAACGTCGCTGAACATCCGAACGAAAATTACGCGCGTGAACTGCTTGAACTGCACACGTTAGGCGTTGATGGCGGCTACACCGAAACCGATGTGGTCGAGGTTGCACGGGCATTTACAGGATGGACGATCAACGACGCATCGGATACCGGATTCTATTTCGATCCTAGTGTTCACGACACCGATGCAAAGACAGTCCTCGGTCACGAACTCCCCGCAGGACGCGGGATCGAAGATGGGCTGCATGTGATCAGCATCGTCAACAATCATCCCTCAACGGCGCGCTTTTTATGCTTCAAGTTATGCCGCCGTTTCGTGAGCGATGATCCACCGGAAAGTCTTGTCGAAAGCGCGGCACAAGTTTGGATGGAAACCGGAGGAGAGATTCGCCCGGTGCTCCGGCACATCTTCTTGTCAGCAGAATTTCGCGGCTCGGCGGGGCAAAAACTGCGCCGACCGCTCGATTTCTTCATCGGCACACTCCGCGCAACGGGTACAGAAATACGGGAGTTTTGGGCGCTTGACGAAATGCTCTCTGATCTGGCACAAGTCCCCTATGGCTGGCAGCCGCCGGACGGCTACCCCGACACAGCCGAAGCATGGATGAACAGCAGCGGCTTATTGGGGCGTTGGAACATCGCAATGACGCTCACACACGGCGCATTTAGTGACCCGGATCAACAGTCGATTATGACCTCGCATCTGATTGAGCGCGTAGGCGAACCCGCAACCGTCGGTGAGTTAGTTACGCAGGTATCTGCGCTGGTTTACGGTGCGCCGCTTGAAGACCTCGCACCGTATATTGAGTTCGTTTCCGATGGCGCGGGAAGTAATGCTCCGGTCACGCCTCATGTGATCGCGCGCAAACTTGGTTCATTGTTTGGGCTGCTGTTGGCAGCGCCCACCTATCAGTGGAGGTGATCGTATGAAGTCAGGAACGATGTCACGCCGCTCATTTTTGGGTGGGTTATCGGCGCTCGGCGCGGTGGGTGTGAGCAAATCCCTGTTTCCGTCATGGATGCCGCGCCTCGCATTCCGCCAAGCAGATCAGGCGGCTGCGGGAGACGTTCTTGTATGCGTCTTTTTACGCGGCGGGATCGACGGTTTGAGTGCTGTTGTCCCTTACGGCGAAGGTGGCAATTACTACGACCGCCGCCCTACGCTGGCTGTGCCTGAGAGCAGCGTTCTCGATCTCGATGGCTTCTTCGGCTTCCATCCAACGCTTGCGCCGCTGCATGAAGTGTTTCAAGCAGGCGGGCTGACCGTCGTCCATGCCACCGGATCAACCGATCCGAGCCGCTCTCACTTTGATGCGATGCAGTTCATGGAATACGGAACACCCGGCAGTAAGACCACAGGCACAGGTTGGATCGGGCGGCATTTGCAGACCGCCGCATGGCAGAATGATTCGCCCTTCCGCGCGGTTGGGATGGGCGCGCTCCTTCAAAGCTCGCTGCGGGGGTCACAATCGCCGCTCTCACTGCGGTCGATAGCCGATTTTCATCTGCGCGGCAGAGAAGGCGAGTTACGCCAGCTTGAGCAGATTCTCGCAGACCTGTACACGATGCAAGCGCCGCCGGACTTACTCGGATCACAAGCGCAGTTGGTGTTTGATGCAGTCGATACGCTTCAGTCGTTGAGCGCAGAAAACTATGTTCCCGCCAACGGCGCTGCATATCCTGAAGATGATATGGGCTTCGGGTTGGGGCTACGCCAGATCGCGCAACTTATTAAGGCGGATGTAGGCTTGGAGGTTGCTTGTGTCGATCTCGGCGGTTGGGATACGCACGAGAATCAAGGCACGCTCGACGGGTATTTCAATGCGCTGCTCGATACTCTCAGTCGTGGGCTTGCAGCTTTCTACGCTGACATGGCAGATCAGATGAGCGGAATCACCGTTGTGACGATGAGCGAATTTGGGCGGCGAGTCGAAGAAAATGCCAGTCACGGCACTGATCATGGGCATGGGAATTTCATGCTGCTCATGGGCGGCGGGGTGCACGGCGGACAAGTCTACGCGCAGTGGCCCACGCTCGCATCCGAGGCACTCAGCGAAGGTGATTTAGCGATCACTACCGACTACCGAGATGTGCTGGCAGAAGTCGTCTCCATGCGGTTGATGAATCCGGCACTTGAGCAAGTTTTCCCGAATCATACGGTCACACCGCTCGGATTGATCGTACCGCGTTGAATCGGCAAGGGTTCAAACCCGAATGAGGAATAAAACCATGCGAACCATGCGCGTTTTATGGATTATCGTCCTACTTTCTATCGTTTTTACTGGCGTTCTGTTCAGCGTTCAAGCGCAAGATGAGGAAGCAACAGAAGACAATCTTGTCGAACTTGTCGCCCTTAGCCCGGAATTCGCGGACTGGCTGGCGAATTACCCTGACTGGATCGGGCAGGGTTGGCAGAGTGACGGAGATTATTGGTATATCGAGTTCTACAGCGCCGATTGGGAAGAATGGCTCGGCTATGCAACGGTAAATGTGGTCACAAAGGAATTTGCGGATTATCTCGTTCCTAGCCCGCTGCCCCCAGAGGAATTTCAAGAAGGTCAGGCACGCGTAACCGAACTGGTGCTGCACGATCCAGAAGTGCTGGCACGCTTGGTTGAGCCGCTTCTGTGGGATGTTTATGTCGATTTTAACCGTTGGGATCGCGTGTGGGAAGTTACCTATTATCGCGGTGTGAATGCAGTCCGAGTCATTTGCACCTATCACCCCGAAGAAGACTATTTCAGCATCGACAGTATCGGCGATCCCAACGTCTTTGATGAAGAAACCGCGTTTGAAGATGCCCGAAGCGAAGCGATCTCGCTGGCGTACACGGCGGACGGAGTTGATGCCGCGCTCGAAGGCTACGATGATTGGACGACCTACAGCGAACATCTGGGCGATGGTATCTGGACAGTCGAATTCGCAGCGGGGGATCAAGAGCTTTTCTTCGCACAAGTTGATATAGAGAACGATGTCGTTCTGGAGGCGGGTGCAAGCCGTTAGCGCTATAATGCGCCGCAAGGTGACAGTATGTCTGAGCGTACCGCAATCCTAGTCGTGGATGATGAAGAAGCGATCCGATCCGCCCTTGCGACACTGCTAGGGCGGGCAGGTTTCGCTGTGAGTCTTGCCAGCAGCGGCGCGGAAGCGCTTGAATCCGTGCGCGAACACCTCCCCGACTTGGTACTGCTCGATGTCGTGCTGAATGAAAGTGATTCTTCGAGCATGAGCGGATTAGACGTGCTGCGCAGAATCCGGGCGTTGGAGCGTTTCATACCGGTGATCATGCTGACGTCGTATACTGAATGGCAGGTCGAAAGTCTAGGTCAAGGCGCGATTGCATTCATGACCAAGCCTTGGGATGCAAATGCACTCCTCAGCCAAGTGCGGGCAACGCTTGGAGCGGTCGCTCACATTCGCAAAGAATCTCAGCGCGAGGAAAATCCCGCCGTACTTCGGGCACAAGACGTCGAGATCGATACCATGCACTACCGAGTTTTTCGCAGCAAACAAGAAATCGACCTGACACCGATTGAATTTGCCCTTCTAGCGTTCTTGGCACGCAATCCGAACCGAGAGTGGACGCGCGAACAACTTCTCGATAAGGTATGGGGCTATGAGTGGGTTGGTTTCCCGCGCACCGTTGACCGTCATATCGCAGCACTGCGTCGCAAACTTAAACTGGGACGCGATGAATTGATTGAAACTCTTCACGGTACAGGCTACCGGCTGATTCCTTAAACGATGCGCAGCCTCCTGATCATCTTCCCAATTCTGCTTATCCTCCTATGGGGGATCATGCCGCTTATGTTGGCGGTTTCCGTCACCGTGCTCGCGCTCAATCTAGTGGCGGTGCTCTGGTTGGCGCTTGCGCTTTCCTTATTTGGCATGCTGTTTTTCCTTTTGGGCTGGCACAACGGCAGCATCGTTTCAAGACGTTCACTAGGTTTCACCGTGTTCGTTTTGTTCGTTTGCATCATCCCATCGTTTGTTTCACGTCGCCCGCTGATCACGCTTCGCGCGCAGTCATCGCTTTCGCTGCCTTGGCTCATCCTTGCGCTGATCGGCACAGCGCTCACCCTTGCGCTGATCGGAAAGCGTTTTCGGCGCTTTCATCAAGAACAACAAGCACATGAACAACTCATGGCAGTTGTGCGGGATCAATTGAGCGAAGGCATCGCCTTATATACGCCGCGCTTGCGCATGTGGTGGGCAAATGCCGCCGATCACACCCTCCTTGATTCGCGGCGGGATGAACTGCGCCCCCTGCTCCAACGTGCCGCCGATACCAAAAGGATTGCTGCACAAAGTTTTGTTATCAACGAAAATCTCCGCGTAAATGTACAGGCTGTCCCGCTTAAAGATGGCTCGATCAGTGTTTTAACACGCCCGCTTGAAAATGATTCCAGCCAATTCTACGAACGCTTTATCCGTCGTCTCGTCCATGATATGCGTAATCCCTTGGCGGCAATCATCGCACATGCCAGCAATTTGCAGCATAACCCGGGGCAACCAGAAGCAAGCACAGCCCGTACAATCGAGCATGAAGCGCAGCGCCTAACCCGGTTGGTCGATAGTATGTTGTTCGATGCGCGTTTGTCTTATGTGCCACTCGCGCTAGAAACGCTTGATCTTTCGGATGTTGTCGAAGAGGTGTATTTTCAACACGATGAACGCGCCATGCGCGAAGGAAAGTCGTTTGAGATGGAAACACCTTCACAGTCCGCACAATTTCACGGGGATCGTGATTTGTTAGTGCGCGCATTGAGCAACCTCGTGGATAACAGCCTCAAATATTGCCGGGCGGGCGCAACCGTGACGATAAGCCTGATCACAGGAGATGACGACTATGTGATCAAAGTGGTTGATACCGGTGAAGGAATTCCACCGGAGTTCCTGCCAGATCGCATTTTTGAAGCGCTTGTGCGTGCTCGCCCGCGTGAGAGCGGCAGTGGGCTAGGGTTGTCTATCGTCAAGAAAATCGTTGAACTGCACGGCGGTCAGATTACCGCTGAAAGCATCGTAGGCAAAGGGACAACGATGACGTTATGGCTGCCCAAATAAAGCGCTTCTTCTGGTTGTTCATGTTTTTGCTTGCAGGGTGCGGAGTGCGTGTCGAGATTGCAACCCCCGTCCAGATCACCGCAACGCCGCGCGGTCTGCCACCGTTGGACAACTTCACCGGCAATGGTGTATGGCGGGTGCAAGCAGCTCCGCGCATCATGTTCACCGAACCAGATCGCGTTAACGCACAACTCTTTCTGCAAGAGAATCAACGACCAGTCTACATGCTCCAATATCGCGCGCTGTGGTTGGCAGTCGAGTACGATGCCACATGGTTTGATGCTCCCGGTAGTAATGCGTTACTGCGCCTGAATGTCTACCGCCGTGCTGATCCCTTGACCCCTTGGGAATTGTACGATGACGATGAGCGGACTCTTGCGACGGATCACGCGCCCGTCGCGTCACGCGATACCATCGTCGTGATGGTGTACGCGGATGAACTGGGTGAATTTGATGTCCGCGCCGAAGTCAACTTGGTCGCGTATCCGGAAGACGGCACGATTGTTACGCAAGTCAGCAGCACAGAGATTCACGTCCATGTCTTACCTGATCCGGGTGATATCGCCGTTGATCACGACGCACTTGCACCGCAGATGGATGATTCGGGATCATGGCTTTTGCTGGATTGGCGTGGTTGGCTTGGCGGTCCATGCGCGTATATGAATGCCCTTTCCAGTATTTCAGCGGCATGTGACAGTCTAAACAGCGGCGATTATGCGTCTATGACAGGCTACCTCAGTGCCGCGCTTAACGAAACAAGCGATTCCGAACTTTACGCAGTACTCACCAGCATGCAAGGACTCACACTCGCGGCTCTTGGAAATTACGCCGGGAGCGCCGCCCACCTTGAAGAGGCGATCCGCATGTTTGAGGAATTGGGGCGATTCTGGGAGCTCACGGTTCAGCTTCATAACTTGGGTGCGGTCGAATTCATGCGAGAAGACTCCAACAGCGCTTATCCCGTGTTTGACCGACTTCAGGAGATGCGAGGTCAGTTCTACGATCAAGCAGGAATTATGCTGACTCAAGCAAACACTGCCTATCTTGAATCCAGTATTCCGCCGCTGGAAGAAGCCCACTACTACATGCGTGACGAATGGGGATTACCGCAAGCTAGCATCGTCGAAGCATGGCTTAACACCCTTTATGAATCACAATGAGGATGTGTCTCGAAGCGTAGGCGGAACGTAGGTTACAAAATCAATAGTACCATTGCAAAATCATGCAGGCTGAGGAAAATTCACTCGCGAAACAAACAGCATGATAAAATGAGTCGGGATAGCTCTAGTACATCCCCCGCCCTACTCTCGTCGCCCCCACAGGGATTCTACCGCAAGTATGGAAAGCGCCTCTTTGACATCGTCATGAGCGTTGTTCTGTTTGTTTTGTTGCTGCTAGGAGCAGCGCCAATCATGCTGGTATGTATCGGACGCTGCGAATAGTTGAGGATTCATCTGTAGACACACCTGATCAGGAGCGCTTAACACGGGTCGGTGCAGTATTGAGGCGCACGCATCTTGATGAACTTCCGCCCCCTTGGTCAGCATGCTTCAAGTTTACGTTGTTCATGTTTTGGTTTGCTTAATATACTATCACTCATCTTGATTAATGTATTAATAATTTAATAATTACACTAATTCATTTGCAGTCGTTCTATCAGGAACGCTTTGGCTGCTGGCACGGTGATTTCCCGCACACCAAATACGTGGGTGAAATCTCCCTTGCCCTGACAATTTGCGGCGTGATGACGCGCTAGCAAGTCGATTACGTGTGTGATTATCTCGAATGCAGGGTGCAAAAAAACGTAATGTGCGCGTCTAATGCTCAATCACCGTCAAACCGTTCGCCGCTGAAGATTTGTCATATCGCTGCCACAACCGAGGGCGCGACATGGATGTTTGAGCAGCTTCGTGATCTACGCGATCATTACGGGCATCAAGTGAGTGCCGTCATTGCGAAAGGGAGCGGCGGGCTGGTTGAAAAACTCCAGCGTGAGGGCATTCCGTTTCACCAATTCGATTTCTCGTTTATATCATCACCGCACCGCGCACATACCCTCGCCATCCGTGTAATCGAACTAGCACGACTGTTTCGCCGTGAACGCTTTGACGTCGTGCAGACACATCTGTTTGACTCGATGGTGATGGGACGGCTGGCGGGGTGGCTCGCTGATGTCCCTGTGCGATTAGCGATGATCGCGGGACCCTATCATTTGGAGGCGGCTACGCCGCGTTGGATTGATATCACCACCTGTTGGATGGAATCCGCGTTAATCCCGTCATGTAACTACACCCAGCAACTTTATCTAGAGGCGGGTGTCCGCAATGACCGCCTCCATGTGATTTATTATGGACCAGACGCAGATAAGTTTGATCCCGCCCACACACAACCCGCGGGGCTTCGCCAACAGTATCATCTTTCGGACAATGCACCGTTGATCGGGATGGTGTCCTACTTTTATCCGCCGCTTCCCCCCGGTCAATGGACTCCGCCTATACTGCATAACCGCGCCAATAAACGTCACGAAGACCTAATCGCCGCCGCGCCGTTAATCCTCAAAGAATATCCCGAAGCGCGAATCCTGTTCGTCGGTTCCGGATGGGGCGAGGCAGGAGAACAGTACCGGCAGCGCTTGATCGCTCAAGTGCATGAATCCGGATTAGCGGAGCATCTTCTATTCATCGGATTCCGTGCTGATGTGAATAATCTACTGGTTGATCTTGATGTCGCCGTACAAGCCTCGGTCAGCGAAAACTTAGGCGGCACAATTGAGTCACTGCTGATGGAAGTACCAACGGTCGCAACCTGTGTCGGCGGAATGGTGGACAGCGTTCGCCATCATGAAACTGGAATTCTAGTCGAACCGCTCAACCCTACTGCTATGGCGGAAGGCATCTTGACACTTCTGCGCGACCCAGACTGCGCTAAGGCATACGCGCGGGCAGGTCGAAAGTGGATGCTCGAACGCTTCACGCTGAATGAGACGGTAAAAGCGCTCGACAACCTTTACTGTAACCTTTCAGAGCACAGGCATGGCTACCAAAACTGGAAAAGCGCACTGCACGCGGTACAAGCCGGGATAATTTTCCCCTATTTAGCGATCCGTCTTGCGTGGGATATTTCGCAACCGCAGCGCGCCCTCGTCGCGGATCGCGCGAGAGCGCAACGGCGTACCTACGCGCAGCGTTTTAGCAGTGCCAGCATCACTGCTGCGCGCGTAATGCGTCAAATTGGTTCCCGGCTGTCAAGCCTACGGCGATCATTTGCTGTGCCATTAGCAGACTTACCGCGCTCACTTGCCGCGCAGTTAATTAGCATTCTGCGCGCCCTTGCTGCGCTGTTTGGCTCATTGCTGAACTACACCTTTACAGGAATCCTCGTGCCAACTAGACGCATCGGTCACTGGTTATCGATGCGCCCGCTGTATTTTTATGGTTATATCCGGCATCTGCTTCGCGGCACCGTCTTGCTAAGACGCTGGGATATCTTCTTCGCCCGAATCAGAGGACGTGAGCCGTATGAGCAACAACCGCCAGCAGACACGTAACATCGTCGCGCTCTTGGTGGCTCAAGCCATCGCCGCTGGTGTTGGTATCTTCGCATTTTCGCGCATCAGCAGCACTATCCCCGTCACGGAGTTGGGGCGTTTTGGATTTGCAGTTTCTTCCACCGTGATTTTTGGGTTGCTGGCGGAACTCGGTGTGCGCTATGTCGCAATTAGAGAGATCGCGCTGGATACCAGCCGCAGCCGGATCGTGTTTCGGCATTCAATCATTCTGCGCATTGTTCTATCAATTGGCGCGATTGCACTCCTCGTTGCATTTTCGGAGATATACCCACCTTGGCAGCAGGAAACGCGCCTCCTTTTCCTTGCAGGATTAGGGGCGGTGTCGCAGTTCGGGGCAGAGCCGGTCAGTTGGGTATTCTTCGGGCGTGGTCGTGTCGATACCGGTGCGATCATCCTGATCATTGACCGCATCCTTTATGTGGCAGCGATTCACTTGACGGCGACAGTATTTCACACTGCGGAGGCGCTGCTGTTGGCGCTGCTCGCCGCAAACGTGATGCGGTCGTTGATTGCATGGGCGTGGCTGCGCCCAACGTTCGAGAGAACAAACGCGGATCAAGGATGGGATGCAGCGCTGTTCAAGCGAATGATCGTCGGCGGAATGAGTATTGGGGCGGCGGTCGTCATGTCGGTATCGTATATGCAAATCAGCACGGTCGTCGCACAGTCGGTTGTGAGCGCGGAAGAACTGGGTCACTACGCCGTCGCGTTGGGGCTGGTCAACATCTTTTTGATCGTGCCGATGGCGCTGACAAATGCGCTGTTCCCCAGTCTAGCGGCGGCAGCGGCAAACTCAGAATCATCCGTAAAACTGTATACGCGCATGATCCACCTGAATGCGATGTTCATTCTGCCGCTGTCACTGGTGCTGTTTTTCTTTGCTGAACCCCTGCTTAACGTTTGGGTAGGGGGCACATACAGCGCCGCTGCTCCCCTTTTGCGTGTGCTCTCGATAGGAATGGCAGCATCGGGTATGAACTATCTGTACCGCATCTTCTTCTTTGCCCAGAACCGACCCACCATCGAAGCCACCGTCGATCTAGTCGCGTTTGTTTTGATGATTGTGTTCGGAGCGCTTGCGGGATCGCAGTACGGCAGCATTGGGATTGGCATGGTGTACACGGTTCTCGAAGTCACGCTGCTGCTTGCCAAATTGCACTTAATCAACATGTTGAACCGGAAACCACCGGGCATTTCACCTCAATGGTCAAAGGTCATCAGCAGAACATCCTCCAATGCCCCAACATGATCGGGAAGGCGCACAGGCAAACGTTCGAAGTCTTCCAATGAGTACAAAAGCACAACGAGATTTGCTGCACCTTGTGAGACAGCCAATTGATAAACGCCATCCTCAATCACGGTGTGTAACCGCCACTGGCTTGTCGGGTACAGCCCACCAACTGGCGCGTTATCTTGTTGATCAAGAATACTGCCCGCTGAATCACGCACCTGAACGGATACTTGATAATCCTGCATCGGCGGCTGATCTGCTTGCCAGTACAGCGTGACCGCTAAACCGTCTTGCTGCTGCCGAATCCGGGCATGGGTAAGCACAATCGAATCGGCAAAGCGGGCATCAATCGATTCGGCATCCGATGGAATCAACGCGCTTTCAGGTCGATTCAAGACAAAAGGAAATAAATCGCTACCCATAACCACCGTAGGGCTGTGCTCTGCCTGTACCAGAAGCATCCCCGGAGAGAGAGAGGGAAGGCTTGGCGGCACTTGCAGCGGCATAACCTGTGTTACAAGCGCACCCGGTATTAACCGCGCCGCCTCCCGAAGCCCAGCATATTTTATGACCAAATCGCGTGTGCCTACAGCAGCAGTCAAGAGCCGAACCCGATACTCCTGTTCAAAAGCACTGCCAAATCGCGCCGACACTTCGAGCATCGTTTCAGAATCCGTACGGCTGATCGCGGGATAACTCACATAGAGCTGCCCGGTATACGCGATGTCAAGCAGGGGAGTTAGGGCAGGGAAAGGGGTCGTGTACAGCGATTCCCACTCCAACGCAATCTGATCCATGAGTGCATCATCGTGTGTCACCCGCGCCAGAAATTCCCGCCCCGCCCACTGTGAGCCATATTCGACGGCGGCTCTGTAATGATCTTCAGCGGAGGCTAGATTACCTTCGTGTTCTGCGAGGTTTCCATCCAGCATATGATAAATTTGAGCGGCGGTATTGTTCTCCCAACGATCTGCGTGCAACCGGATGCGCGGCATCAGCCAATCAAGGTCGACGGATACCCTCAACGCATCGAGCGCCGCATCTACATCCCCCGCGGCAAGCATCGCAATCCCTTGCATCGCAAGCTGATCCGCCCGCAGTTCAAGCGGTTCGATCCACCCGATCCACTCAGCGGCGGCTGACCATTCCCCCGCCGCCATGAGGAGTTCAATACGTGTTTGTGTCATCCCCTCCGATTCATGTCGGGTCAAGGGTCGCCATGCAGCTTGCTCCGCAGTGATAATTGCAGCAATTTGAGACATATCCTCACGCGTAAGTAGAGCAAAATAACGCTCGGTCAGGAGTGCCCGCGCCGATGTAAGGCGAACCTCTATCGATCCATGTTGGAGAGCATCCCGCAGCACTTCTATCGCCAATCCTGCCTGTTGATTACTGGTAAGCGCGTACGCATACTGCTCCGCAAGCTGCGGAACAACCGTATACAAGGCTCGCCAATGCTCAACCGCCGCTTCGGATTGTCCACTTAATAGATTGAGGTATGCCAAGCCGTAGATGTGGATCGGTTCTAGCGGGAGTGCCTCCCATATACCGCGAAGTTGATTCGCAAGCGCGGGGTCGATGATCGGCGTAATCCACTGAGCAGTAATGCCTGAACGAACCCAGTTTTGCACATTGGATCGCGTCAGTGCATCGTTGATCTGCGCAAATAAAGCATCCTCAGGCGCAAGCGCACGGTCAACCACTCGGAAAAGCGCGATCCCGTCCATTTGGAATACGAGTGCAAACCGACTTGCATCCAAGATCATCTGCGGATAGCGCGTGTCGAAGCTTTCCAGAATCACGTAGTCAATGCGCGCGGCTTGCAAAAATTCGATGTCGCGCGCATCTAGGAATGGTGCGAGCGGATCGGTTAGGTTAAAGAAACGCATCACCTGTCCTTGATACGCTCCGCTCACAGGTGCAGCGGCGAGCGCGTTCGGGATTTGTTGGATGACTGCGGCAGCGAGGGCAGTATCGGCAAGAAAGCGCTGCGGGCGGGTAGTATCGATCGCTTCGGAAACCGCGTCTGCGAAACGAGTATGTACTGTGCTGACGGCGAGAGGAGCTTGTAAATCTCGCATTGTACGAAGTTGATCGCCGGGGCTGTAGGAAAACGGGATTGGCTCAAACAACGTAAGTGTGAGCAAAACGATCACAGTAGGAAAGGTGAACGCACGAGCCAAACGCTTAATTCTGCGCGGGCGTTGAAGTACCACCCCGATAAACAGCGGCGGCATCAGGCTAATCTGCGCTGCGCCAATCAAATTTTCGAGAATATTGCTGACAAACGGAAGTTCGATCAGACACGCATCACCGAGCAGCAGGTTAATCCCCAAAACACCACTCAGCGCTCTAAAGAGCACAGGTGAAACAATCAGCGCTCCGACGATCAGTGTTGGTGCTGCATAAAACGCGAACATCCTTCGCCCGCGCTGTTGAAACGCAAGATACAAACTGGCGATCCAGCCGAGCACGAGTACAGCGTGACCAAACACAAGCGGAATCGAGAGTAGATATGTCTCCCCGATGAACGGCATCGCTTGCTCACTATGCGTCACACTCGTACAGACGGAAACGCTCGTGAACTCAGATAGGCGCGTGCGAAGAAGCAGGAGAGCTGCAATCCCCAAAATACCCACGCCAATTAGCAGAATTCCGGCGCGCAGCAGCGTAAGTCGAAACCGTTTTTGCCAAAACAAAACCAAACCGCTGACAGCGATGAACAGTGCGAATACCAGCAGCGCGCGTGGATGCACACTGGCGAGCGCAGCAGCGCACAATCCAGTCAAGATCGCAGCACCGTTCGTCCCTTCGCGCAGCCATATGACGAGACTGAACAGCGACATCGGCAGCAGCACCCCTAACCCGATCTCTCTCAGCGTCCGCAGATCGAAAACCGGATGGCGACCCGATTGGTAAATCCCCATGAATCCGATCACATCGGTCGTGTTGATCGCAAAAATCGTGAGCGTGACGACTGCCAACGCCGCCGCCCAATCACTGTGAGTAAGCAGGTGCGTCAGCGCAAACAGGATTACGGGAATCATCCATACGAGCATGAGTGACTGCTGACGCCACACGTATTGGTAAGCCTGCCCATGTGATGTTCCCACCCATGATGCTGTCATATATGTCCAACCATCAACCCTCAGCCGGAAATCGCTCGACTGTCCGAGCATCCGGTTGAAAAAGCCCTCATCGCTAGAACCCGTAATCAGCCATTCGGTGAGCGAGGCTAACAAGCCCCGGTCGCTGAATTCACCTGCAAAGTGATAGCGGTTAGTTTCTAAAGTAAAGATAAGGAGGATCATCACACAAACGGCAGTTGTTCCCCACAGGAGCATACGTACGGGAGGCATACGCCAATTCAGCGGCGCGATACGGCGCGCGGGCAGCCGTGATAGGACAAACATGAGCGCGTGAACAACCGCAATGTAGATCGCAATCGGAAGTTGAAAGAACCGGAACAACGCCCCTATTCCGATCAGGGGCATAAGTCCACAGGTGAGAATGAGTGCGAGCCTGATAACCGGATGAGTCGAGGTAAGCAGACCTAAGCCGCGTGAGAGCAGCACGCCCATCACACCGACTTGCAGACCAGCGATCAGCAGCACCGCGAGGTTGTTTTGAGTCAAGATGAGCGCGCAAGCAGCATGCAAAAGCAGAGAAAACCCAACAATGCCGGTATACACCGGTTTGATGTTCTGCCGCATAAATTGCCTATTCTAGCTTACCAAGCTGGACTATACCGAAGATACTCAAAGGCTTGCTGCGGAAACATCCACAAACAGAAGCAAAGACCAATCCAATCTTATAATTTCCCTCGGCAAGTGGACTGCCCCCATTCACGTGAACCGCGCTAGAATACGCGTAAATGTGTAAACGAACCGGAGCACCGTACCGCTTTTAGGACTTGGACTTATGAAAAAGATTGGATTACTAAACCAACCCCTTTCCGCAGTGATCGCAGGCATGGGACACTTTGATTCTCTCGTTATTGCGGATGCTGGGCTGCCAATTCCATTGAATACACCCCGGATCGATCTCGCAGTAAGTAAGAATATACCGCCTTTCCTTGATGTGTTACGCGCAGTTCTTGAAGAGATGCAGGTTGAAGCTGCGATTATCGCGGAAGAACTCCCAGTTCGCAGCCCTGAGATGCATCAACAGCTTGTTAGTTTGCTGAAGGCGGTTCCCATCACCGCCGTTCCACATACCCAGTTCAAAGTGCAAAGTGCTGGTGCACGCGCGATTGTGCGTACCGGAGAATTCACTCCCTACTCAAACGTGATCTTGATCGCCGGAGTCGTCTTCTGATGACTGTACGTTTGACTCCGCGTACGTTCCTGCAACAATACGGTTTAGTCGTGTCATTTCTGGTGCTGTGTGCCGGATTGACGATGGCAACAGACCGGTTCTTCACGGCGGACAACTGGCTCAATATTCTGCGTCAATCGACCATCAACGGGATCATTTCAGTGGGGATGATGCTGGTGATCCTCACACGCGGGATCGATCTTTCAGTGGGTTCGATTTTGGCACTCGCTTCTGTGATGACTGCCGATCAACTTCAACAAGGCGTCGATCCACTAGCAGCGCTCGGTTTTTGCCTACTCGTTGGCGCACTGCTGGGGCTGGTGAACGGCGCGTTAGTCACCTTCATTAAGATTCCACCATTTATTGCCACCCTCGGCATGATGACTGTCGTGCGTGGATTAGCGCTCTCCTATACTGAAGGGCAGCCGATCACAGGGCTACCGGACGCGTTTCGATCATGGGGAACAGGCTTCATCGGTCCAATTCCCACCCCGATCATTGTCGCGGCGTTGATCTTTGCAGTCGGTTATGTCCTGCTCGTTCATACCCCGCTTGGGCGTTTCATTTTCGGGTATGGGGATAATGATCGCGCGGCGCTTTTCACCGGGCTTCCTACCCATCGCATCGTGTTGTTTGTGTACGCAGTGTCAGGTACATGTGCGGCGCTTGCCGGTGCGATCTTGATCGGTCGTCTGAACTCCGCCGCGCCTACAGGCGGCGTAGGGTACGAGTTCGATGCGATCGCCGCAGTGGTGGTTGGCGGTACGAGCTTTGACGGCGGAGAAGGAACAATCTGGGGAACGCTGCTTGGCGTGCTTCTCATCGCTGTTCTCAATAATGGGCTAAATCTACTCAATGTTCCAACACCATTCCAAGATGTCGCTAAGGGCGCCGTAATTGCGCTGGCGCTGCTGTTCTACAAAGCGATTCGCTAAGGGGGTGATGCTTACACATTGAAGCCAGCTCAATACAATCCAGCTAGATAGACTCATACATTTCGTTCGTAACTCGAAGGAGTATCCATACAATGTCGCGCAAATTAGTGTTCGTGTTGATGCTGTGTGCATTGATTGTTGGCACGTTCGCCGCAGTCGCCCAAGACAACTACACGATCGGGCTTTCCCTTTCCACCTTAAATAATCCCTTCTTCGTCACGCTGCGCGATGGCGCACAGGCTGCCGCAGATCAACTGGGTGTCACACTCGTTGTCGCTGATTCGCAGGACGATCCGGCGACTGAAGCGACCAATATTGAAGACTTGATCGCGCAGGGTGTCGATGCGATTTTGATCAACCCGACGGACGGCGATGCAATCGTTCCATCGATTGAAGCTGCAAATGCAGCCGGTATCCCCGTGTTCACGATTGACCGCAGCGCGAACGGCGGCGAAGTTGTCAGCCATATCGCGTCGGATAATGCTGCTGGTGGTCGTATGGCGGCGATGTTCCTCTGCAGCCAAGTGGGCGGCGTGGGGAGCGTGGTCGAACTCGAAGGTATCGCGGGTACGTCAGCAGCCCGTGATCGCGGCGCAGGCTTCAACGAATACATGAGCGCGGAATGCCCCGGTGTCACCATCGTGGCGCGCCAGACGGCGAACTTCAACCGCGCTGAAGGCTTGACCGTCTTCGAGAATATTCTTCAGGCGCAGCCGGAGATTAACGGCGTGTTTGCGCACAACGACGAAATGATCCTCGGCGCGATTGAAGCGGCGAATGCAGCTGGACGCGAAGGCATCGTTTTCGTTGGTTTCGATGCGGTCGATGATGCGGTTGCCGCTGTCCGTGACGGTTCGCTTGCGGCAACCGTTGCTCAACAGCCTGCCCTAATGGGCGATCTTGGTGTTCGCGCAGCCGTCGCGTCATTGAGTGGTGAGACGGTCGAAGCGAGTGTCCCGGTTAATCTGCGCCTGATTCAGAAGCTGACCTTGGGTGTGTCGCTTTCTACCCTAAACAACCCCTTCTTCGTCACACTGCGCGATGGCGCACAGGCTGCCGCAGATAACTATCTGGCAATCGATCTGGTTGTGGTTGATTCGCAGGATGACTCCGCAACTGAAGCGACCAATATTGAAGACTTGATCGCGCAGGGTGTCGATGCGATTTTGATTAACCCGACCGACAGTGATGCAATCGTTCCGTCGATTGAAGCTGCAAATGCAGCCGGTATCCCCGTGTTCACGATTGACCGCAGTGCGAACGGCGGCGAAGTTGTCAGCCATATCGCGTCGGATAACGTCGCC